>JBGPZS010000418.1:0-4109 GCA_041493865.1 Terriglobia bacterium | reverse complement strand
CCGACGGCAACGCGAATGGAACTGTGGTCGTCACCACAGGGGATTCGCATCATCAATGACGGTTACAGCTCCGATCCAATCTCGGTCCACGCCGCACTGCGTTCGGCCACTCTGGGCGCACCGCGAAACGGCTGAACGATGTGTGCCTGTGCCGGCATGCGTGAACTCGGCGCCAGCTCTGCGCGCGAGCACGCCCAGGTGGGCGCGCAGGCCGCTGATTGCGGGTTCAGCCATCTCTTCCTCGTGGGCAAGGGTGAACTTGAAACCACCGCTCACGGCTACAAGTCCGTGCGTCCGGATGGGAACGTCCTGCAAGTGAAAACTGCCGACGAGCTGAAAGACCGGCTGCTTCCGCTGCTGCGCCCCGGCGACACCGTGCTCTTCAAAGGTCCGCGCAATGCCGGCATGGTAAAGGCCGTGCGCGATCTCTCCGGCGCGATCGCCCAGCGCTGCTTGTGGGTGAATCTTGCCGCGATTGAAGGCAACATCGCGCGCTTCCGCCGGCACTGTGGCGCGTCCGTCCACATACTCGCAATGCTCAAAGCCATGGCATACGGAACGGAGCTGGTGCAGCTCGGCTCCTGGATGTCGCGGCTGGGCATTCACCATATTGGCGTGTCGTCCGCCAATGAAGGCGTGGCGGTACGCAAAACCGGCGCCGACCAGGACATCTTCGTATTCCTCGCCGAGCGTGAGGACGTTGACAACCTGCTGCGCTACCGCCTCACGCCCGTGATCTACTCCGCTGAACTCGTGGAAGCATTTGCCGCGGCGCTGGCCGGAAGCGGAAGCACGCTCGATGTTCATTTGAAAGTCGATACCGGCATGCATCGTCTGGGCGTGCCTCCCAAAATCGCTGTGGAGTTGGCAAAACGCATCCGCGGCAGCGGCGTTATGCGGCTCACCGGTGTCTGCACCCACTTTGCCTCCGCTGACGATCCCGGCTCTGACGACTTTACGCGCCGGCAGATCGCAGCCTTTAACCAGGTCATCGACGGACTTCACGCAAACGGTTTTGTCAATCTACAGATTCATGCCGGCAACACCGCCGGCGCCATCCGTTTTCCGGAAGCGCATTACAACATGGTGCGCATCGGCCTTGGGCTCTACGGGATTTATCCCTCTGAAGCCTCGCGGCGAGACATGGACCTGGAGCTCGCCGTGGGCCTCACCAGCCGCATCACCAGCATCCAGGAATTCGAGCCCGGAGATACACTCGGCTACAACCGGACTTTCACGGCGAAGCGCAAGAGCAAAGTCGGCATCGTACCCTTCGGCTATGACGACGGCCTTCCCTGGCGTCTCTCCAGCACAGGAGAAGTGCTGGTTGAAGGCAAGCCCGCGCCCATCTTGGGCCGAATCAGCATGGACCAGATGCAGGTAGACCTGACCGACATCCCTGGTGTCAGCATCGGCGCGGAAGTCCTGCTCTATGGCACACACAACGGCCACACGCTGCGCCCTGAGCAGGTCGCGGAGCAGGCCGGAACCATCCCTTATGAACTCCTCACGCGCCTGGGGGAAAGAGTGCACAGAATTTACGTGGAGCCGTGATCTCGACACGCTGCTTTCGCGTTCCACGCATTCCGCGGTTATAGTAAGCATCATGTTCATTGAACAGCAAAGCAGGTGATTAGCATGGATGACAGCAGGCGCAGGTTAATCTGGCACGGAATGTTCTTGTTCTTGCTCGGCCTGCTCACGGGCTTTGTTGAGCAGAAGTTCATCAACCCGCGCATGGGGCTGGCCGCGCACCTGGAAGGCGTGATGAATGGGACGTTCCTCGTCGCGTTGGGCGCCGTGTGGACGGAGGTGAGGCTCGCTCCGCGACTGAAGCTTGTGGCGTACTGGAGCGCGCTGTACGGCACGTACATGAATTGGGTGACGACGACACTGGCAGCGGTCTTCGGCAGTGCGGCACTTTCTCCCATCACCGGTGCTGGTCACAGCGCGCTGCCCTGGCAGGAGGCATTCGTGACGGTGCTCTTTATGACCGTCGGAATCACAACGATTGGCTCGTCTCTCATCGTACTGTGGGGGCTGCGACGGGCCGCGACCGCGTGATCTGGGCCACTCCGCTGCTGACGTAAGATTCGCATCGTCCCATAATGGAACTCACGGCGAGCCATTCCAGCACGTGCACGCTCCAACTTTTCCACCTTTTTCCACAGACAACTACTGATATTCACAGGAAACTCACCGAAATCTCATGGAACTTAATATCTCTTCTTGCCGCCTGCATGGGATTTCATAGATATTTTTGATACTCAAGTGTGAATGTTCTGAGCGACAGTAAGGCTCCGGTTCATGAGGATCGACGGCACACTCAAGGGATGTGCGGGAGTTTAATCTGCGTTGGCCTGGCTGCTGGCTGCCGCCAAGCCCAGTCTCATCCAAACCGGTGACGGAAGATGAGCGTAAGAGAAACTCGCCGAGCTGTCTTGAAGCCGCTCCGGCAACTCGCGGCGCATGAACATCCACCCCGCTAACCCGGTCTGTATGGCTGGTACAGGCCGGGTTTATTTTCGTGCTAAGATTGGGCGTGTTTCGCTGGTTTTTCACCGGTGAACGCCGAGTTTTGCCGGCATACAGGCCGGATTTTTAGCTGAATGGCAACCACTGACCACATTCTTGATCGCGGCTTGCCCGCCAGCGTTGAAGCAGAGCGCGCGATCCTGGGCGCGATCCTGCTCGACAATTCCTCCTACCCTCAGGCCGCGGAGCATCTCCGCGCTGAAGACTTCTCGCTCGATTCCCATCGCCGTATCTACCTGCGCATGATGGAGCTGGCGGAAACCGGCCGTGCTGTCGATTTCGTCACGCTCACCGAACAGCTTGGGCAGCACAAGGAGATCGAGTCGGTAGGCGGCGTGGCGTACGTTACGTCGCTCACCGACGGCCTGCCCCGGGTCAAGAACATTGAGCAGTACGTCAAGATCGTGAAAGACAAGGCGCTGCTGCGCGGGCTGATCCACGCGGCCACCAGCGCCATCCAGCAGGCATATGAACAGGAAGCGCCGGCGGAAGAGATTATCGACTCGGCGGAGTCGGCGATCTTCAAGGTGGCGGAGCAGCGAATCGGCCAGGGCTTTCTGGGCATCCGGGAGATCGTGAAGCAGTCGTTCGGATCGATCGACAAGCTCTACGAGCAGGGCCAGCGCATCACCGGACTGGAAACGCACTTTGAAGACCTGGACAACATGACCAGCGGCCTGCAAAAGTCCGAGCTGGTGATCATCGCGGCGCGGCCTTCCATGGGCAAAACCGCTTTTGCCATCAACATCGCGGAGAACTCGGCCGTGCGCGACAACAAAGTAGTCGGCGTCTTTTCGCTGGAAATGTCGCGCGAGTCGCTGCTGCTGCGCCTGCTGTGCTCGCAGGCCATGGTGGATTCGCACAAACTGCGCACCGGCTTCCTCAGCCGCGAGGATTACCACAAGCTGGTCTCCGCGCTGGCCGCGCTGGCCGAAGCGCCCATCTTCATCGACGACACGCCGGCAATCTCTATTTCTGAAATGCGCGCCAAGTGCCGCCGCTTGCAGCAGGCGCAGGGCCGGCTGGACCTGATCATCGTCGACTATCTGCAACTTGTTGCAGGTACACCCACGGGCGGAAGCCGCCGTTATGAAAACCGCACGCAGGAAGTTTCGGCGATCTCGCGCGGCCTGAAAGGGCTGGCCAAAGAGATGCGCTGCCCCGTGCTTGCGCTCTCGCAGTTAAGCCGCGCGCCGGAAAACCGCACCGGCAACAACCGTCCGCAACTTGCCGACCTGCGCGAGTCCGGCGCCATTGAACAGGACGCCGACGTTGTGGGTTTCATCTTCCGCGAAGAAGTCTACAAACCCGACGATCCCGATCTCGAAGGCAAAGCCGAGTTGATCATTGCCAAACAGCGCAACGGCCCCACCGGCGTGGTCAAGCTTGCGTTCATCAAGCGGTCAACGCGGTTTGAGAACCTGGCGAATGAAAGCGGGCCGGGAGAGTACTAAGGATCGGCGATTCTTGGGTTTTGGTTCCCTGGCTTCCCTTTGTGTCTCCTTTGTGTCCTTTGTGGTTTAGAGGTTTTGGTTTCCGATCACCCGATCTCCCGATTACCAGATCACCCGATT
>JBGPZS010000024.1:0-16914 GCA_041493865.1 Terriglobia bacterium | reverse complement strand
GGAAAATCTTCTCCGGAAGCGAATGCCTTGTCATAGAGGTCTTTAAGGATCTTGCTGGAGATGGCGCCGGACTCCCCCAGATCAGCCGACAACGCAACGCCCTTCATGGAGATGGGCGATTGCTCAATCTCCAGGCCTTTGGTCTTGAGGCGCCCCATCAGTTCGCTCTGCACAAGATTAGCCACACGCTTGGGATTTCTGGCGGCTTTGGCCGCTTCTTCAAATTGATCGGCCAGGGCTTTGGTAACGGTGAGCACGCCGGCGTCGTATTCCGTAATGCCGTAGTCGCCGACCATGCGCTTGCGCCGTGCCTCAGGAAGTTCCGGCAAGGTCTTACGGATCGAATCCTGCAAATGAGCGTCTACCACCAGGGGAAGCAGGTCGGGCTCGGGAAAATAGCGGTAATCATGCGCTTGTTCTTTTGAGCGCATGCTGTAGGTCTTGCCCTCCTGCGGGTTGTAAAGCCGGGTCTCCTGCTGGATGCGTTCGCCAGCTTCAATGGCTTCTATTTGCCGGTCAATTTCGTATTCAATGGCTTCACGAATGAAGCGGAAAGAATTCACGTTCTTGATCTCCGCCTTGGTGCCGAACTGCTGCTGGCCTCTGGGACGCACGCTCACGTTGGCGTCACAGCGTAAAGAGCCCTCTTCCATGTTGCAGTCGCTTACGCCGGTATACAGGATGATTTCTTTGAGCAAGGTGAGATATTCGAAAGCTTCATCCGCGGAGCGCATGTCAGGTTCGCTGACGATCTCAATCAACGGCGTGCCGCTGCGGTTCAGGTCAATCGACGTAAACGTTCCAGAATCAGGCAGGCTGTCATGAATGCTCTTGCCCGCGTCCTCTTCCATGTGCAGGCGGGTGATGCCGATCTTTCTGGCGCCGCCTTCGAGCGCTATCTCGATATAACCATGTTCGGCGAGCGGCTTATCAAACTGCGAGATCTGGTAGCCCTTGGGCAGATCGGGATAAAAATAATTCTTGCGCGCAAAAACGGAGGTCTCACGCACCTGGCAATTCAAGGCCTGGGCCGCGCGCACTGCAAACTCCACAGCTCGCTTGTTCAGCACCGGCAACGCGCCAGGCAATCCCAGGCAAACGGGACAGACGTTGGTATTCGGCGGCGCGCCGAACTGTGTGGAACAGCCGCAGAAAATCTTGGTCTGCGTGAAGAGTTGGACGTGCACTTCCAGCCCGATCACCGGCTCGTATTTCTCCCGCAACGCCGACGAAACCTGTGTGCTGGCAGACATGAAAAGATTATAGGGCCAAACCGCGCGGCTACTTGGGAGGCGGCGTGGTGCTTACCGGCTTGTCCATGGGAATTTCAAAATAGAAGAGTTCCTTGGTGCCGGCCTTGATCCCGGATATGTACAAACGGGCGCCCGGCCCCGGCGTCTCCTCCAGCATGTCGAAAAACAGGTAGCCGCTGTGGGTGGAATGCGGAGTGACCGGGACCGTGAGGAACTGCGCTGATGCATATTCTTCACGGGCCTCTTTGCTGATCGGCTCTTTCTTCTTGCCTACCGGGAACGGCAAATGCGGGCCGGGATGGCTCTTGTCGGCACGGCTGGGATTGACCAGGCGGCGATAGATGTCGGCATCGGTGGCCGGCTGCAGCTTTTCCCGCCCCGCGGTAATGTATTCAATCTTTACGTCCTCGAGCATCAGCGTATGGTCGCTATCGTTGGAGATCATGAGCCGGACCGGATAAAAGCCATAGCCGCGGTAATTGACTTTGAACACCCCCGCTTTTTCCGGCGTGTCGCAGGGGTCCGCAGCGATAGTGACCTTCTCATCGCTGTGCGTCTCATGCAGCGCATACGTACTGGCATGGGCTGCCGGCGGCGGACTGAAGTGCTTTTCGCTGAAAAGCAGCGTCGTACACAGGGCTACACAGGCGGCGATCCTACGGGGGTTCACAGCTTCGATTATATCCAGCCCGCGGGCAGGTTTGCACAACCGCGCCGATTCCATAGAATGTCCGAGTCCTTCATGTATCTTTTTTACAGTCTGCTTTTGGCCTGCGCAGCCCTGCTCTCGCTGCCCTGGTGGGTGCTGCAGATGCTGCGCCTGGGCAAGTATCGCTCCGGCCTGGCGGAGCGGCTTGGGTTTGTGCCTGCTCGGCTGCGGGACGCCCGGCCGGGTCCAATCTGGGTGCATGCCGTTTCTGTAGGCGAAGTGCTGGCGGTGAGCCAGTTGATATCTGAACTGCAACAAAAACACCCGGATCAACAAATTTTTGTCTCCACCACAACCGCAACCGGCCAAAGCCTGGCGCGGCAGCGTTTTGGTGAAAATCGTGTGTTCTTCATGCCTTTGGATTTCGGCTTTGCGGTTCGGCGGTATCTCAAGGCACTGAAGCCGCAGATGATTGTCCTTGCCGAGACTGAGTTCTGGCCCAACCTGCTACATCTGGCAGCCAGGCAGGGAACAACGCTGGCAATCGTGAATGCGCGCATCTCTGACCGGTCCTTTCCCCGATATCGGCGGTTCCAGTGGTTCTTCGGCCGCGTGCTCGCCAACGTGGACTTGTTTCTGGCCCAGACTGCGGAGGATGCCGCCAGGCTGCGTGTCATCGGCGCGGCGACTGAGCGCCTACAAGTCAGTGGAAACTTGAAGTTCGATGTCCGCCCGAGTTCAGGCTCATCACTTGTGGCCGGTCTTCGCACCGCCATCAGCAAGGGTTCGCCGGTGATCGTCTGCGGCAGCACTGCTGAAGGCGAAGAAGAACCGCTGCTTGCAGCCTTCAAGACAGTCCAACAGCAATTCCCCGCGGCCATCATGGTGCTGGCGCCAAGGCATCCGGAGCGTTTTGAAAAAGTAGCGGCCTTGGTTTCATCAACGGCCTCATCGGCGGATTTGCCTCTTCTGCGCCGCAGTACATGGTCACCGCCGCAGCCGGTTCGAGGAGGCATCTTCCTGCTGGATAGCGTGGGTGAGCTTGCCGCCATATACGCGCTGGCCGATATTGCTTTTGTAGGAGGCAGCCTGGTTCCAACCGGCGGCCACAACATTCTGGAGCCGGCGCAGTATGGAGCTGCAATTGTGGTCGGTCCTCATACGTTCAACTTCCGCGAGATTGTCAGCATCTTCGAACAGGGTGACGCGCTAAAGGTCGTGACTGCCTCGACTCTTGGCTCCCAGTTCCTGGCGTTGCTGAGCCAGCCGCAAGAACGCGAACGCCTGGGCCGCCGGGCGAAAGATCTTTTTGCGCAACATGCTGGAGCCACACGCCGAACGCTGGACGCGCTTGGCCCGCTGCTGGCTGAGCAAAAGCGAGATGGCCGATGAACCCTATCTCCGTCATCTTCAGCGCTGGCGTTGCCTTTCGGAATGCACTCTATGATCGCGGCATTTTCCGGGTGCATAAGCTTGCCCGGCCCGTCGTCAGCATCGGCAACATCTCTGTTGGCGGCAGCGGAAAGACACCCTTTGTTATTGCCCTGGGCGAACTGCTGCAGCAACGCGGCATCGCCTTCGATGTCCTCTCCCGCGGCTACGGACGCGGCTCGGCAGAGATCGCCGTGGTTGATCCCGGCGGGTCACCCGCGCAATTCGGCGACGAACCGCTGTTGATCGCGCGCAAGCTGCAAGCGCCGGTGATTGTTGGCGCAGACCGCTATCGGGCCGGCCTAATCGCTGAAAAGCAGTTCTCCAGCAAACTTCATTTACTGGATGACGGCTTTCAACACCGCCGCCTGCATCGTGATTTTGATATTGTCCTGCTGCCCGCGGAGGACCATGACGGCGTTTTGCTTCCGGTCGGACGCCTCCGCGAGCCGATTGCAGCTTTGCGACGCTCCGACGCGGTTGTGCTGCCAGGCCCGCTCCGGCAGTCACTCGACGCCAAACGGGTTTGGCGCGCGCATAGGCGGGTTGAACTCTCTGAAACCGGCGGCAAGCTTGTAGCGTTTTGCGGCATCGCGCGCCCGGCACAATTCTTTGACGCACTAAAGGCTTTGGGCCAGAAAATCGCAGAAACGGTTACATTCCGCGACCATCATCGCTACGATCAGCGCGATATCGACCGCCTGCTGCGCCTCAAAAGCCAGACTGGCGCCGATGGATTCATCTCCACGGAAAAAGACGCCATCAATCTGGGAGCGCTCTCCACGCAACTTCAGCCGCTCCGGGCCACCAGGCTTTACATGGAGCTGGAATCGCCCGAGCAGGCTGTGACCGAGATGCTGCTGGTCATAGAACAACGTTCCGGCTGCAGACTTTAGCTTGGCATGAGAAAATCGTCTGTTCATGCAAAAAATCTCTAAATCGGCCGATCGCCTCGTCAGGATCATCGAGCAGTTTCCCAAGCTCAGCATTACCGTCCTGGGCGACCTGATCGCCGACGAATTCATTTACGGCGAGATCTCGCGGGTTTCGCGGGAAGCTCCGGTGCTGATTTTGCGGCATCGCGAGCGCATGGTGGTTCCCGGAGGCGCCGGCAACGCCATCTACAACCTGGCTGATCTTGGCGTTACCGTCCTTCCCGTGGGCGTGATCGGCGATGACGAAGCCGGGCGCATGTTGCTGCACGCATTTCGCCAGAAACACATCTCCGTGAGCGCCATTCGCAGAATCAAAGGCCGCGGCACTGTGACTAAGACGCGCGTCCTGGCCGGGACAACGCACTCGCCGCGCCAGCAGGTGATACGTGTAGACCGTGAGCCGGAGACGCCGCTGGACCGTACGGCGATCCGCGACATTACGTTCCAGGCGCGCGGCTATGTGCGCGCCTCTGATGCCTTGCTGATTTCCGACTACGGCTACGGCGCTGCCACGCCGGAAATCTTTGACAACATCCGCTCTCGCGCATCGCTCAACGGGGTCCCGGTAACGCTTGACTCCCGCTATCGCACCCTGGCTTACAGCGGCGTTACGGCCGCCACGCCGAATGAAGCGGAGCTCGAAGAGGTCCTGGGCACCCGGATCGGCAATGACA
Source organism: Terriglobia bacterium (assembly GCA_041493865.1). Taxonomy (GTDB): domain Bacteria; phylum Acidobacteriota; class Terriglobia; order Terriglobales; family Acidobacteriaceae; genus Angelobacter. The sequence goes on along the minus strand of JBGPZS010000024.1, from coordinate 11,972 downwards.
ATGCGCGCCTGATGGCCACCGGACGGGCCGTCATGCAAAAGATGAAGCTGCAATCTTTGCTGGTGACGCGGGGCAAAGACGGCATGGTGATTTTCTCGCGCTCCAACAAGCCGGTGGCCATCCCCATTCACGGGTCTGATGAGGTTGCTGACGTGACCGGGGCCGGCGACACGGTGATCGCAACATATACTGCCGCTCTTGCCACGGGGGCTGATCCGGAATCGGCAGCGCGGCTCGCCAACTACGCCGGTGGCATTGTGGTGATGAAACGCGGCACGGCCACTGTAACCCGCGCGGAACTTCTGCGCGCCGTCACGGAGGACTGACTGTCTGAGACCGCCCAAAAAGTTTTTGCGGCCTCCGAACTGGCAGAGCAGGTCCGGCAGTGGCGCTCCGCGGGAGACCGGATTGTCCTGACCAACGGCTGTTTTGATCTCCTTCATGTTGGCCACGTGCGATATTTGCGTGCCGCCAAACAGCTTGGCGAAAAACTGATCGTGGCCGTGAATTCAGATGCCAGCGTCCGTCAGATCAAAGGTGAGGGCCGTCCACGTGTTCCGGACCACGAACGCGCGGAGGTGCTGGCTGCCCTCGCTGACGTGGATGCCGTGACAGTCTTTGATTCGCCCGATGTCAAAGAGCTTGTCCGGTTGTTGCGCCCGGACATTCACGCCAAAGGCACGGACTACACCGCTGAGAGCGTGCCGGAGCGTGACGTGGTGATTGCCTGCGGCGGACGCGTTGTCATTGTCGGCGACCCGAAAGACCACTCCACCACAGAATTGCTGAGAAATGACTTGCTGGGAAGGCGGGAATGGCCAAAATCCTGATCGTGCGGCTCGGCGCCATGGGCGACATTCTGCATGCTTTGCCGGTGGCCACCGGGATTCGCGCCGCAATGCCCAACGCCACGATCGGCTGGCTGATTGAGGAACGCTGGTCTGAGTTGCTCACGGCGCAAGGAAGGAAAGCCAGTCCAAGCACCATCAGCCCCAAAAAGCCCCTGGTCAATCACGTATACACCCTTGACACCAGGCGTTGGCGCAAACATTTCTTCCGCCCGTCCGCGACTGCTGAGATTTTGGGGGCCATGAGAAGAGTGCGGAAGATGAACTATGACATTGCAATCGATTTTCAAGGCTCAATTAAGTCTGCCTTGTTCGGAATGTATGGCGGCGCAAACACGCTTGCCGGCTTTCTCACCCCCCGCGAACCTGGTGCGCGTTTTTTTTATCGGAAGAGATTTCCCCGCGGTGGTGAACACGTCATCGAACAAAACCATGCCATGGCTGTCCAGGCGCTGCGGCCGGTTCTCGATGGCCGCGAATTGAAGCTTCTTGCTCCGCTGCTCCCTGCCGACCCCGCGGCGGAAGCCTGGGCTGACTCCGAAATTACCCGCATGGGGATTGCCAGCTTCGCCATCATTAATCCAGGCGCAGGATGGGGAGCAAAGCAATGGCCGCCGGAGCGGTTTGGCGAAGTGGCCAGGGCCCTGGCGGCACACAACATCAAGAGCCTGGTCAACGCCGCCGCGGACGAAGCCGGGTTGGCCCGCGCCGTAGTGGAGTCGAGCGGCGGCCATGCGTTTGAGTTGCGCTGCACCATTGGACAACTCATCGCGCTCACGCGCCGCGCCCGCATCTTTGTCGGCGGTGACACCGGCCCTTTACACCTCGCTGCCGCGCTTGAAGTCCCTGTGGTTGGTCTTTACGGCCCAACTGATCCAGCGCGCACCGGGCCGTTCGGCGCCATGTCCATTGCGCTGCGTCATCCCGAGAGCGAAACCACTTTTTCCCATCATCGTGAAAGCGAGGCCGGCCTGCTGAAGATCACCACTGAAGAAGTTATCTCCGCCGCCCGCCATTTGCTGGGGCGCGGCCATGCCTAGCTGGGCGCGGGTTGCCACCCGTTCGCGCGTACCGCTTGGCTTTGTCTTCGCCGCGGCGTATCTCTGGTTTGCCCGTCCTGACTGGACATCTCTTCTCGCGGGCTTTGCCGTCGTTGTTTCTGGAATCGTCATTCGCGCCCTTGCATCCGGACACATCCACAAGAACGCAGCGCTCGCCACGACTGGTCCGTACGCGTACACGCGCAACCCGCTCTACCTTGGCTCCATCATCATTGCGGTGGGTTTCATCGTCGCGGCGCGCAACGTTTGGATTGGCGTGGCTGCCCTGGCCATGTTCGCCTTTATTTATCTTCCTGTGATCACGGCGGAGGAGAAGTACCTGCGTTCCGCGTTTTCCGGCTACGATCGTTACGCCAGTGCGGTGCCGCGTCTTCTGCCTCGCTTCACGCCTTACCGGCCTGGAGTTTGCGCGGAGGAAGGCTCCCGAAGTTTTTCCGCTGCGCTATATCTGCGTCATCGCGAGTACAATGCCGCTTTAGGCTCGGCCCTGATGCTCGGCGCGCTAGTCCTGAAAATGCTGGTAAAACATTGATCCGATTTCGCAACAGCCTGGCCGCATGCATCATTCTCGGCTTGAGCGCCTTTGTCTGCGCTAGCGCGTCCTTTGCGCCCACACTGCAACGCGGCGACAAAGCTGCCGCTCCTGTGGCTTCTCCCACGCCAGCCGCGCTGCTGGTTGAACAATCTGCAATCGTAGCGCCATCTGTTGCCCGCCCGCGCCCTGAGTATCAGTTTCCCGTAGGACAGGCTTACGTCTACGGCGGCGAATGGCGCATCTTCAACGCCGGGACCGCTACGCTGCGTATGGAGCAGGCCGGACAGGAACATCGTATTGTCGCCACGGCCAATGCTGCTGGTACCGTGGCGCTGCTCTACCACGTTCAGGACCGGCTGGAGTCTTTCTTCGATCCTGCGAATTTCTGCTCTCACAACACCTCCCGGCACATCGAGGAAGGGTTCCGCCGTGTTGAAACCAAGATAACCTTCGACTACCAGCACGGCAAAGCTGTTCTGGACCACAAAAACATCAAGAAGAAGGAGAGCAGGCACGAAGAGCACGACATTCCCAACTGCGTGACGGACATGCTCTCTTCCGTCTATTACGTGGCGTCTCTGCCTCTGCTGCCGGGCAAAACGTACAGTTTCCCCATCAATGATGGTGGTTCCACGCTCACCGTTATGGCGCACGTGGAGGCCCGTGAACAGATCAAAACTCCCGCTGGGACCTTCAATACCATTCGCGTGCAGCCGGAAACCGCCTCCGGGGCCCTCAGGGACAAGGGCAAAATCTGGATCTGGTACTCCGATGATGCAGCGCGTGTGCCAGTGCAAATGCGAGCGCGCATGTCCTGGGGCATTCTCACCTTTTCCCTGCTGCGGATCGATAAGAAGTAAGCTTGCCATTGCCGCTTTTAGCAATCATTGTCAATTTCTCTGCAGTCGCAAATTCCAGCGCCCTTTTTCTGCCATAATGGCCTTTCGACACACATGAAGGGGGACCATGAGCACACAGCCAAAGGCCGATCCGGAACTGGTGGAGGTATTTGACACGATGCAGGAGTCGGAGGCCATGGTGGTCCACGGGCTATTGACCTCGGCTGGTATCGAGTCCGCCGTCACCAATCTACAAATGCCCCAGGACCTCTTCCCCGGCATAGGCGGGATCTCCGTTCGCGTGAACCCCGCGCAGGAAGAAGAGGCGCGGCGCATCATTCAAGATTACCGTGCTAATGCCGCGTCAGAAGACGACTCTGCGCCCCCTGAAAGTGAAGCCGGTGATGCTGGCGAAACCGGTTAGCGGCTGGCGCCGTACCCGACTCTTCATCCAGCAAAACGTTGTAAACTAATCTGCGCCCCTTCCCATTAGTTTGGGTAGACCAAAAAAACCAAGATAACCTGGCCCCGCTGGGGCCTTTTCAGGCGCTCCAGCGTTTGCCGGAGGCGCGACGGGTGGAATTTTGCGCATCCTGATCATTGAAGACGAGCCTAAGATAGCGCGCAGCCTGGTCCAGGGGTTTGAAGCGGAGCATTTTGCGGTTGATCTGGCCGAAGACGGCGAGAAGGGATTTCAGCTGGCCACTGAGATCCGCTACGATGGCATCGTTCTCGATTTGAACCTGCCCCGCATCGATGGTCTCACTCTGCTCAGAAAGATACGGCAGTCCGGTTCCAGCACGCGCGTGCTGATTCTGAGCGGTCGCCGTGAGGTCTCCGACCGCGTGGCCGGGCTGCAAGCGGGCGCGGACGACTATCTGATCAAACCGTTCTCTTTTCAAGAGCTGCTGGCGCGTATGCAGACCCTGCTGCGGCGCGCCCAGGAAACCTCAGAAACACTGACGGTCGGAGACCTGGTGCTTGACCCGCAACACCACACTGTCGCTCGCGCCGGCAAGCCCATCAAGCTCAGCCAGCGTGAATACGCGCTGCTGGAGTACCTGATGCGCAACGCCGGACGGACCGTGACGCGAACCATGGTGGTGGAGCGCGTCTGGAACCTCTGGTTTGACGGGCTGACCAGCGTGGTGGATGTTTACATCAGCTATCTGCGCGCCAAGGTCGATCATGGCTTTACCCAACCGCTGATTCATACAACACGGGGCATCGGGTTCATGATCTCCGCTGATCCCAAAAATGAAAGTAAATAGCAGTCAAGATTGACGAAGCTCCTCTCAGCGCGGCTCCACGTACGCCTGGACCCTCTTTCCATCCAGCAGGAATGTGACAGCGCCGAAAAGGTCCGTGCGGTATGTACGGACCCGGCTGGCTTGCAATCGCTCCAGCACCGCTTGCCGCGGATGTCCAAACGAGTTGCGATAGCCCACTGAGATCACGGCAAAGCGCGGATGCACCGCTGCCAGCAACTCCGGCGTTGTGGATGTGGCACTGCCATGGTGCGCCACCTTCAAGAGATCGGCGCCCGGCGACTCAGTGGCCACAAACCGTTCCATCTGCTTTTCCAGGTCGCCTGCCAGAAGCGCGCTGGTCTGGCCATAACGAACCAGCAGGACCAGCGAATCGTCGTTCTTCGGTTTCGGTTTTGGTTGCCAGTCCGGGGGCGGGGAAAGGACGCGGACGTTCGTTCCGCCCCAGTCCCATGACTCGCCCGCCGTATGCCTGCGGATGGCGACGTGGTTCGCTGCTGCTGCTTCAAAGAGGCGATTCATTACGGCAACGTCAGGATTAACGCCCACCCAGAGCTCGGTCGGGCGGAAGTCTTCAATGATGCGCGGCAAGCCGCCGATGTGGTCGCCGTGGGCGTGCGTGAGCGCAACCACATCCAGGCGCTCCAGCCCGCGCGACCACAGATAGGGCGCAACCACGTCCTCGCCAAAATCGAACTCACTGTGCACCGGGCCGATGCTTCCCCCGCCATCAATCAGCATCGTTCGTCCCTCGGGCGAAACCACCAGAAGAGAATCACCCTGACCCACGTCGATGGCCGTGATCTCCAGGTTCCCGCTCTCGGTTCTGGGTGCGGAATGATAGCCCGCGGCCACACCGCTGGAAATAAACAGCAAAGCCAGGCCGGCAAACGCAATGACGCGCCGGCGTCGGGCCGCGACGAATGCAACAAGAATGCCCACCGCCGCCAGCAGAACAAGAAGCGGACCAGGATCGGACACTCTCCACTGCGCTACATGAAACTGTGAGAGCGAGTACAGGCAGCGGAGCGTCCAGTGGAGCGAAGCAGCAGCGAGCCAGGCAGCAAAGTGGGCAAAGGGCAGAGAAATATAACTCAACACGATTGCCGCCACACCGGCGTTGAGCATCACTCCGGCCAGCGGCAGAACCAGGACGTTGGCAGGCAGTCCCAGGATGGCGGCGCGATGAAAATACATTCGCATGGGCAGCACCAGCACCGCCTGGGTGATCGCAGAGACCACCACCAGCTCATACAGTGCGAGTATGGCCGCGGCCGTGCCGGTAATTATGATTCGCGCCAGCGTTGCGCCAAAAAACTTTGCCAGCCTGCCCGCCACGAGCCGCAGGTCCAGGCGAAACTGGGCGACTTTGGGCTCCAGGCCCAGGTCGTAGCCGGTGGAGTCAAGGTGACGCAACGCGTCGCGGTACCGGGCTGATGTTCTCTCCAGCAGCGGCAAGCTGATGCTGGTGATGGCCAGAAGCGCCAGAAAGGTCAATTGAAAGCCGGCATCAAACAGCGCTGAAGGCGAAAGCACCAGAACTACCAAAGCGGCAAAGCCGGTGGCATTCAGCCCGCTCCTGTCGCGATAGAGAAGGCGCGCAGCCAGAAACAATGACAACATGAGCACAGCCCTTACAATCGGTACACCCATGCCGGCAATGTACGCATAGAAAACTGAAAGCGCGATGGTTACGAGAGAAGCGGCCCATTCCGGAAGACGCAGGCGGCGCGCCAGCCAGAACACAGTGAATGCCAGCAAGGCCACGTTCATGCCCGAAACCACCAGCAAGTGGTACACGCCGGTCTGCTGGAATTCTTCGCGGACGTTGCGCAACAGCAGCGAGTCATCTCCCACGATCATGGCGGAGAAGAGCGCCGCGTCTTCCCGGCTCCATAGACCTGGCCCACGAATGTGCTCCAGGATGCTGTGGCGAATCCGGCTGCGCCAGAAGCCCAGCAGGCTGCCTGATGTGCCTGGCAGCACTTCTATGTTTTCCACCTTCACTGACGCCAGCGTGCTGATGCCGTGGCCGCTGAGATAACCTTCGTAGTCGAATGCCCCGGGGTTGCGAAAATTTCGCGGTAGGCGAAGCTTGGCCGTAAGCCTGATCCGGTCGCCGTAAGCAAGGCGAGGCAAGTTCGGCGCGTCGTCTCCCGGGTTGTCTTCCTCCGCTTCACGTGAAAAAGCCGTGGCGCGGATCCCCACCGGCTGAATGAACTTGAGATCGTTGAGTTCAATCGTCTCGGTTTCCAGATCAAAGCGCTCGCGGGCTCCGCCTCCGGCCAGCAGCGTGCCGTCATTAATTACGTGCGCCACGATTACCACGCTCTGGCCGTTGAGAAGCTGAGGCGGCGGAACAACGTTGCGAGGAAGGGGCGTGGCGATGCGCGCAAACGCGCCAGCACACACCAGCGCCAGGACGGCTGACGCTTGTGACAGCTTCGAGGCCCTGGTCGCCACACCAACAACGGCGCAAAGCACTAACGCAACAGCAGACCATCCCCAGCGCGCCGGAGGCCGTTGCAGGTGTCCGGCGAACCAGATACCGCATGCGAAGGCCATGGCGGCCAATGCGAGAGGGGCACGGGGTTGAGCTTTCGTCCGCAAGGGATAAAGTTTGCGGAAAGTATACGACCCAGCCGCATGTGTTCATAAGATATTTCGAAAATAGGAATGCGGCGGCGGTGCGGTGCTGCCCGGGAAGAAGTGTGTCCCTTCTAGCGGGCCAGCCGCACAACGCTTTCAATATGGAAGGTCTGGGGGAAGAGATCAACCATGTGTACCTCTTCCACGTGATAGCCGGTTTCCAGGAAGAGACGGACATCGCGCGAGAGAGTAGCTGGATCGCAGGAGACATAGACGATGCGTTTCACCCGCAGCGCCGCCAGCAACTGCGTGGCTTTGGCTCCCAGGCCGGCGCGAGGAGGGTCCACCACCACCAACTCGGGCTGCATGTTGATGCATCGGGGTAAAAAGCCCTCAGCCGTACTGAGCACCGGCACCACGTTTTTGACTGCATTGGCCTGAAGGTCGGTTGCGGAGACTGGAGCTGACTCCACGGCAAAGACCTGATCAAAACGCTTGGATAGATGCGTGGCAAACAGCCCCACGCCGGCGTACAGATCCATGGCAATCTTCCCGTGAAAATCACCGACCACGGTCTGTACCAGCTCACGGACAAGATACCGGTTGACCTGAAAAAAAGATCCCGCGCTCACGCGAAAGGACTTTTCTCCGACCTGGTAAGCCAGTGCGGCATCGCCGACAGTGTATTTTGGCTGCTCATTGCCTGGCTCCGGGCCGGCGTTCTCAGCAAAGAATGCGATTCCCTTGATCTCCGGCGCCTTGGCTTGCAGGGCGGCCGCGAATTCGCGCATCTCCGGCGCGTCCGCCGCCAGGTAAATCTCCAGCACCATTTTGGCGTCGGCGTGGTCGGCAAAAAATTCAATCTCGCTGATGCCCGCGGGAATTTTGCCGCCTTCGCCCAACTCCCACAGGTGGCCCAATACGCGATTGATGGCCGGCGAACTGATAGGGCACTGTTTTACGGGCAGCAGATCGTTCGAACCCATGCGATGGTAACCAATAGCGAAATCCGCACCACCACGCACCTTGAGCCGAGAACGGTTGCGATAACCCCAAGGTTCTCCGGAGTGCGTGATGATCTCGCCCTTCCACTCCAGTTTGCCGTTGCGCAGCAGTGTTTCCTTCAAGATGGCGCGCTTGTTTTCCAGTTGGGCTGTATAGCCAGCGTGCTGGTAGTGGCAGCCGCCGCACGCGGCAAAATACGGGCACCGCGGCTGGATCCTGTACGGGGAAGGCTTCAGCACCTGGTCGGCGGTCGCGCGAGCGAAGCTGCTTTTCTCCTGGACGATGGTGGCGCTCACCTCTTCCGCGGGAAGCACAAAGGGCATAAACACCGTCTTCCCTTCAGGAAGGCGGGCGAGGCCATCGCCGCCGTAGACCAGCTTTTCGATTGTTAGATTCACAGGTAAAAGAGGCTGAGACGTGGAATTTTAGCCTTTTCGAACAGACGCTTGTGAATAAATTGTTTTTGCAATTGTTCGATCTGCACTCCGGGCATCTTGCTGCGATACGGCGCGATTTCGCGATCGGCCTCAGTGCGCAGGGCAAACAACGCGTTTTCCGTGGCGGTCATGGTCAGTGCGGCCAGCAGTTTTTCTTCCATCACGGTCAGCCGCCGCTCCAGGTCCTCCAATCGCACAGGTATTGCCGTGCCCAGTGTTGACGCCAAGCCCGTAAGTGTAACAGCACACTCTTCCGCCACCAACTGCACCGCCGCGGCCGATTGCACCTGCCGAAGTTTTTGCGCGTTCCCGGTGAAAAATCGCGCTATTTCTTCCTGCTCAAGCCCTGGCGCGGGTCCGGTTTTTCCCTGCTGCGTGCCGACCGCGGCCTCTTTCATCTCTTCCGCCGCCGCAAGCACCGCCTGCGAGCAGTAAGCCAGGCCGTTGATCTTCTGTGTCTTTGACGGGCGGCGCTCATACTTGTCAAAAGTCGCGTCGACCCCGCGCAAGACAGCTTCAAGCGGGATCCCCGCGTCTTTCCAGGTCATCATCAGCGCCCAATCCAGGGTTGAGACGGTGAGCAGTGTTCCGCGCCGGCGGCAAAAGTGCTCTTCGATCTCGGTATAGTAGTTAAAATAATTTTCCACAGCCGGACGTCAGGAAGCGGGCTTCTGTTTTGGTGCTGCCATGTTTCGCTCCCAGATGATGCGGAGCCCGTCAAGGGTCAACAGATCGTCCACGTTCTTGATGTACTTTGAGTGATCGCCGATCAGGCCGGCCAGGCCGCCTGTAGCCACCACTTTGGTATCGGCGCCTAACTCGCTGATGAGGCGTTCCAGGATCCCGTCCACCAGTCCCAGGTAGCCGAAAAACAAGCCTGCCTGAATGCTGGCCACCGTGTTTGTGCCTATCACCTTCGCCGGCTTGCGAATATCGACAAAGGGCAGGCGCGCCGTGTGCTCAAACAGGGCGCGCGCGGAAATACCAATGCCGGGCGAGATCACGCCGCCCAGATATTCACCCTTGCGGGAAATCGCGTCAAACGTGGTTGCCGTGCCCAGATCTACCACCACGCAGGGGCCGCCGTACTTCTCAAACGCCGCTACACCGTTCACGATGCGGTCCGCTCCCACTTCCTGCGGATTCTCATAAAGCACCGGCATCCCCGTCTTAATCCCTGGTTCCACGAACAACGGTTTGAGCTGGAAGTAGAGCTCACAAACTTCGCGCAGCGTCGAATCCATCGGCGGGACAACGGAAGAGATGATGATGCCGCTCACGCCGGCTGCTTCCACTTTGCCAATGGCAAACAGGTTGCGGAAGAGCACACCGTATTCGTCCACCGTGTGGGTCATAACGGTGGCCACGCGCCAGTGGGCCAGAAGACGCGGCGAGGCGGTCTTGCCGGCAAAGCCGGGCACGGCGCTCTCATAAACGCCCAGCACCGTGTTGGTATTGCCGACGTCAACCACCAGAAGCATCGTTCCTCCTGAGCGTTGGCCGAACGCTTCCTGAAATCACAATACGCAAGCCCTTATCGGTACGCACGCGAAGGAAACCGCGTGGGTCCAGGCCATCAGTAACGCCGTTGTAGCCGCCGTCTTCATCCACATGGACCGCTTTGCCCAGGGCGTACGAAGAGCGCGACTCCACGCGGCGCATAATGGGTTCAAAGCGAAGCGCCGGCGTGCGGATGGGGCTGCTCATGGCCCGAAGCAAAGCGCGATACTCGCGGTCCAGGGCGCGAATCAACGCCGCTGTAACTTCCAGGCGCGAGAATTCCTTGTTTCCCTCAAGGCGCAGCGACGTGGCCGTATCGCGAAACTCCTCCGGGAAACTCTGCTGATTTACATTGACTCCGATGCCGACCACCGCGTGATGCACTTTGCTTGCCTCCGAACTCATCTCTGTAAGAATGCCGGCAAACTTCCTGTCATTGATGAGGAGATCATTGGGCCAGCGGATGTCGGCGCCCAGGCCGCTGGTTTCCCGCACGGCGTCCTGCACGGCGACGCCGGCAATCAGGGAGAGCCACAACGATTCCGCAGGCGTCATGGGCGGACGCAACAGAAAAGAACAATAAATACCGGTGCCGCGTTCAGAGTGCCAGGAATGCGTGCTGCGCCCGCGGCCGGCGGTTTGCTCTTCGGCAAGGAACACGGCGCCCTCCGGAGTGTCATCAGGATGCTGGCCGGCCAGGGCCGCTCCACGCAAGGCGATGGAGTTGGTGGAATCGGCCTGCACGCAGTGATGAATATTGCCGGAAAAAATGGTGTTGCGCACCAGCGGTGCGAGCAATTCCGGCAATAGAAACTCCGGGTTCGGCACGTGTTTATTTTCCTGGGGCCGGCGCTGGCGGCGCCAGGCGGGCTTCAACGTAGAGATCGATCTTTACGTCGCCGCCTATCATAGGTGACGCTTTGCCGACTCCATAGTCCTGCCGGTTGACGGTGAGGCTGCCATGCGCGCCCATAACTTTTCCGCGTCCGCCGTCGATGGGCCCTTTCAACTCGAACGGCATGTCAACATCCTTGGCGACGCCATGAATGGTGAGCGTGCCATGGGCCACATAATCATTGCCCTTCTTTTCAATCGACTTGCTCTGAAAGGTGATTTCCGGGAATTTTTCGGCGTCAAAATAATTCGCCGACCGCAGATCGTTGTCGCGGTTGGTAACGTCAGTGTTGATGCTGGCCGTCTTGATCGTCACATTGACGGAGGACTTGGTAATGTCCTTGTCATCCAACAGTATCTTTCCTTCAAAAGCGGTGAAGCGGCCATTCACCGTGCTGACCGTCATATGAGTTACGGCAAAATTGACCGATGAATGGTTGGGATCAATCTTGTATTCATCCGCGGCCAGAGCAGAACCACCAATGGCGCCTAACGCCAGAAGCAATCCCAGGATTTTACGCATAGTGTGGATGTTCTCCTTTTTCGAGACTTCTATCATCTTGGAGCAATAGAACTTGCCTATAATACAAAACCACTCGAAACAAACTGCCATGGTAGAGCTATCTCATTGATATCATGACGGTTATACCGGATTATTGAGTGCCATGCGGGGGAGAACAGTGTTTACGCAACTTTGGGCCCCCTCCGGTCCGCGCAAAAGCGGGCTTCTACTCCTTCTATTTTCCCACTTGATGCAGCCAGGAGGCACGCTTTTTTGCGGCAGTGGTCTTCGGGAAACCATGCCAGCCGGAAGGAGCCCGTTCTAGCCGTCTGTTTAAAACCTACGCAGGAACAATCCGCATGCTCAGGTCCACTGCCTGGGGCGAATGCGTGAGCGCTCCCACAGAAATGTAATCTATACCGGTTTCGGCGTAATCGCGAACATTCTCCAATCGAATGCCGCCGGAAGCCTCCACCGGGACATGCCGGGGGTGG
>JBGPZS010000310.1:0-5149 GCA_041493865.1 Terriglobia bacterium | reverse complement strand
CGTGGCGTAAACGCCTCCGAACTTTGCGGCTTCCGCGGCGAGAGCGATCAGCTCTTCCGTGGTTGCGTAAGGCGCGGGGGCATACTGCAATGACGTTGAGACGCCCACGGCGCCGTCATGCATGGCGTCGCGCACCAGAGCTTTCATCTGCTCGAGTTCGGCGGGGCTGGGCGCGCGATCGTCGTCGCCAAGCACCATGCGCCGGACCTGCGTCGCGCCGACGTACGTTCCCAGGTTGATGCCCATGCCTTGTTTTTCCAGGCGAGCAAAGTACTGGCGCAAAGTCTTCCAGTCAGGTTTGATCTTGAGATGGTCGTAAGAAACCTGGTCGGCTTTGACGATGGCGTCATTGAGCGGCGCGGCCGAGCTGCCTTCTCCGGTGAACTCGCTGGTGATGCCCTGAAAGATTTTAGAAGGCAGATGCGGGTTCACCAGGATCGTCATCTCAGACTGGCCCAGCATGTCAATAAAGCCAGGAGCCACGACCATGCCGTGCGCGTCAATGGTGCGCTTGCCCTGGGCCGCGCCCAGAAAGCCGATGGCCGCGATCTTTCCGTTGCGAATGCCGATGTCGCCGGAGTACCAGGGCGAACCCGTGCCGTCAATGATGTGGCCGTTGCGGATGATGAGGTCGTAAGGGGCATCGGCGGCGCGGGATGGGAGAAAACTGAAAATGGCGACAGCGATCAGCAGTGATCGAAAATATCTGGACATGAGATGTGAAGGCTCCGCAGGAATTCTACTGCATAGCGATGTTACGCGATGGCAGGGTGCGAGAGATCCTTGTGCTGGTAGGGTTCCCTCGCTCCGCTCGGGACAAGGAAAAACTAGTCGTCCGCCCCAACCTGCGGCTGCGCCACGCCCAGTTCCTGGTCCTTGTACTGGAGCTGGTAGAGCTTCCAGTAAATGCCGCGCTGGGCCAGCAGCTCCTGGTGGCTGCCGATCTCGCGCACGTGGCCTTTGTGCATCACGATGATCTTGTCAGCTCGTTGAATAGTCGAAAGGCGGTGCGCGATGATGACCGAGGTGCGGCCTTCCACCATGCGCGTGAGCGCTTCACGCACGCGGATTTCGGTTTCGGTATCCACGCTGGAGGTGGCTTCGTCAAGGACGAGGATTTTAGGATTGTGCGCCAGCGCGCGGGCGAAGGAGATGAGCTGCTTCTGGCCGGTGCTCATGGTGCTGCCGCGCTCCAGCACGGGAGCCTTGAATCCCTCAGGCAGCGAGCGGACAAAGTCGGCCACGTTTACGTTTTCCGCGGCGGTTTCAATCTGTTCGTCGGTGATCCACGCGGAGCCGAGGCGGATGTTGTTTTCAATGGTGCCGGAAAAGAGGAACGGGTCCTGCAAGACCACGCCAAAGCGGCGGCGGAGATCGTTCAAATCCATCTGGCGGATATCGATGCCGTCAATGCGGATAGCGCCTTTTTGAATGTCATAGAAGCGCATGAGCAGAGAGATGATGGTCGTCTTGCCCGCGCCGGTATGGCCGACGATGGCCACGGTCTCACCCGGTTCGATGACAAAAGAGACGTCGCGCAGGATCCAGTCAAAGGCTTCTGCTTTAGCGTCGCTGTGGCTATGACCGTGGCCGTTGCCGGTGGCGTCTGGCGCAGGCTGGCTCTCGTCCGGCGTCTCAATTTTGCGGTAGGCGAACCAGACGTGGTCAAACTCAATACGTCCGGCGCCTATGGCCTTGCGCGGCTGAGACGGAGAGGTGATCTCTACCGGCGTATCCAGCAGCTTGAAGACGCGCTCGCTGGACGCCATGGCTGCCTGAAGAATGTTGTACTTATCGCTCAGGTCCTGGATCGGGCGGAAGAAGCGTTGCGCGTACTGCATGAAAGCAGACAGGATTCCAATGGTCACCACACCGTGAAGAACGCCCATGCCGCCGAACCATATCACCGTGGCAATGGCCACGCTGGAGAGGATTTCCACCACCGGGTAATAGAGGGCGTAGGCCATGATGGCGTCTTTGAAGGCGTCCATGTGCTGGGCGTTGACGCGGTCAAAGCTGCGGTAGGCGCGCTTTTCGCGATTGAAAAGCTGCAGCACCACCATGCCGGTGACGTGCTCCTGCAGATAAGAATTGATGCGGGCAATGGCGGTGCGAATACGGCGGTAAGAGTCGCGCACCGATTTGCGGAAGACCATGGTGGCCCAGTAGATAAATGGCAACACGGCGAAAGTGATGAGGGCCAGCCACCACTTCATACGCAGCATGATCGCCACAATGAAGACGAGCACAAAAACGTTTTCAAATATCGCCACCACGCCGGTGGTGAACATTTCACTGAGCGCGTCAACATCGGAAGTGACGCGCGTAACCAGGCGGCCGACGGGGTTCTTGTCATAGAACCCGATATGCATGTGCTGTAAGTGGCGGTAGATCTGGCTGCGTAGATCGAACATCACCTTCTGCCCGGTCCACTGCATTAAATACGTCTGCGTGTAATCCAGGCCAAAACCGATGAGAAGCAAGGCAAAGTAGATGAACCCCAGCTCGGCGATTCCAACCAGAGGTTTGGAGCTGAGAATGGAATCAAAAACCGTGTGGTTTTGCGCGCTGGCCGAAGAGAGGTACTTGTCGATGGCGGTCTTGGTCAGGAAAGGCCCCAGCACGTCGGCGCCGGCCTTGAGGACAATGGACACCAGCGCAATCACGACCTGCCATTTGTAGGGTCGCAAATAGCCCAGAAGCCGCTTCATCAGGCGGCTGTCATACGCTTTACCTAATACCTCTTCTTCCTGCGCCATGTTGTGAGAACCATTTTAAAGCAAGCGGCGGATACAGACTGGGCTGGCTAAAGAAGATATTGAGTAGCTGAGCGGGGCAAAAGATTCAGCGAGATACACCGAGTTCAGAATATTCCGGCACCCGTCGGCCCGTGAGCCACGCTTCAAGCATGGCGTTCACGGCCTCCGGCGCTTCCTGTTGGATCCAATGGGAGACACCGGGCAGAACGCGAAAGGTCATGCCGGAGACATATTTCTCGGTGCCGCGCGTGGTGCGAAGGCTGAGAGCAGCGTCGGCGTCGCCCCATAGAAAGAGCGTGGGAATGTTGATGGTCGGGGCGTTGCGTCCGAACAAGCGCCGCAGACCGCCGCCGCGAAAAAGAGCGCGATACCAGTTGATCATGGCGGTGAGCCCGCCGGGGCGGGCAGCGTTGGCGCGATAGATTTCGAGAGCTTCATCGGGAAAGCGCGCGGGATTGCGCGAGGTCTTGCGGATGAGTTCAGATGTGGCGCGGCCCTGGCGGCGGCCGAGGAAGAATTCAGGCAGCCAGGGAAGCTGAAAGAAAAACATGTACCAGGATTTGACGAGTTGAATCGGGCGGCGGAGCTCTCGGGCGAAGCAGGCAGGATGAGGCAGGTTGAGAATCACCAGGCGGTCGATAAGTTGTGGCTGCCCCATGGCGAGCGACCAGGCCAGCGCGGCGCCCCAGTCATGGGCGAGCAGAAGCGTTTCGCGCGGGTTGGCGGCCTTGATTAAAGATGCTACGTCTTCAACCAGCGTGCGTGTTTTGTAAGCCGAGACTTCGCGGGGAGAATCGGTCGCGCCGTAGCCGCGCAGGTTGGGCGCCCATACGCGATAGCCAAGCCGTGCCAGCAGAGGCATCTGATATCGCCAGGAGTAAGCGTGTTCCGGAAAGCCATGAAGACAGAGCGCCAGACGGTCGCCCGAGCCAAGTGTGGCGACCTCAAAGTTGATGCCGTTGGCGGCGACGCGAATGGTTTCGATGCTCCAGTTCATGCGCAAGCTGCTTCTTCGGCCAGGGACCATAGTGCGTGTGTGGACACAGATCTTGCTAGTCCAACCGCCGCAGCACCAGCGCCGAGTTCTTCGATCCAAAAGCAATGCAGTTGCAAACGGCGTGTTCGATCTGCGCGGCGCGGCCAACGTCAGGCACATAGTCAAGGTCGCAATCAGGGTCGGGTTTCTCCAGGTTGATGGTTGGCGGTATCTGGTTGTGCTGCATGGCGATCAGCGTGGCGGCGACACCCGCGGCGCCGCAGGCGCCTTGCGGGTGTCCAATCTGGGATTTGAGCGCCGACATCGGGACTTTATAAGCATGATCGCCCAGCGCCAGCTTGAGCGCGCGGGTTTCAATGCGGTCATTCAAGTCAGTGGAAGTGCCGTGCAGGTTCACGTACTGAACGTTGGTAGCGGAGATCCCGGCTTCCTTCATGGCCAAACCGATGGCGCGTGCCGGCTCTTCGCCGCATTCCTGAAGACGTACGCGATGGAATGCCTCACAGGTTGAGCCATAACCGGCGATTTCGGCGTAGATATGCGCGCCGCGGGCGCGAGCGTGTTCGTACTCTTCCAGAACAAACATCCACGAGCCTTCGGCCAGCACAAAACCGTCACGATCGAGATTGAATGGACGCGAGCCGCGCTCCGGCGCGTGGTTCCATGATTCGGTCATGATGCGCATGAACATGAAGCCCTTGAGAATGCCCCAAGCCAAAGGCGTGTCCACGCCGCCGACGAGCATCATGGGCAGCGTGCCCAACTGGAGCTGGCGCGTGGCGTAGGCGATGGCGTCAGTGGACGAGGTGCAGCCGCTGGTGACCACGTGGCTCAGGCCGCGAAAGCCGAAGCGCATGCTGATCTCGCTGGACATGGTGCCCATGGTCCCGCTGGGAATGCTGAAGATGCTGATCTGCTTGACCTTGCCGGCGTAATACATATGGTACTGCGCGTCAGAAAAATCGTGCGCGCCGCCGCCCGTGCCCAGGACAACGCCGATCTCGCGCTTCTCTTCGAGAGACATTTTTTCGGGATCAAGGCCGGAATCTTTGAGCGCTTCCGTTGAAGCGGCAACGGCCAGGGGCACCGAGCGAGAGACGTGTTTGCGTTCACGGGCTTCGATCCAGTCGAGTTCGTTGAAGTCCTGAATTTCGCCGGCGATCTTGACCGGAAGATCAGAAGTATCAAAGCGGGAGATGAGCTTTACGCCGCTCTTGC
The DNA here is from genome assembly GCA_041493865.1 of Terriglobia bacterium. GTDB lineage: Bacteria > Acidobacteriota > Terriglobia > Terriglobales > Acidobacteriaceae > Angelobacter. The sequence continues at coordinate 175 of JBGPZS010000310.1, read as the reverse complement.
CGTCGAGAATGGCGCGGCAGAACGCTGTTTTCCCGATGCCGTTGGGGCTGACCACGCCCATGCCAGTAATCACCGCGCGTTTGAGCATAGACACTGATTCTATAATTGATGCAAGGTTTATGCCTTGGTGCATTCCCATCTTTACGCTTTTTGTCGTGAGAGAGATAAAGTGACT
>JBGPZS010000369.1:0-4540 GCA_041493865.1 Terriglobia bacterium | reverse complement strand
GCCTGGGGCCAGGCCGGCGCCGGCTTATATGGATCGCCGAACTGGTGGGCGCTGATGATGATTGGCCGATTCAAGGATGGCGTGACGGAGAAACAGGCTGCCGCAAAGCTCACGCCCGCTTTCCAACAGATTGCCTATCACGGCATTGGCACTCGTGATCCCAAAGACGAACCGCCGCGGATCTATTTTTCCGCGGCGAAGGGCCTGGGCACACAACGAGACGGCATGGAACGGCCTGTGGGCGTGCTGATGGCGATGGTCGGCCTGGTTCTGGTGATCGCGTGCGGCAATGTGGCGATGCTACTGGTGGCGCGCAATGCGACGCGGCAGCGCGAGTTCAGCCTGCGCATGTCTCTGGGCGCGGGGCGCGGACGGCTGTTCCGCCAGTTGCTGACGGAAAGCCTGATGCTGGTGACGGCGGGAGCGGCGCTGGGCTGGCTGTTTGCTTTATGGAGCACCAGCGCTCTGGCACGATGGTCAGAGCTGGACCTGAACGTCTCCCCGGACCGCAGCGTGCTTCTGTTTACCCTGGTCATCTCCACGCTGGCTGCGTTTGTGTTTGGGCTGGCGCCGCTGCGGAATGCCGTGCGCGTCCCGGTGGGACTGGCGATGAAGACCGGCGCATCGGCATCGCAACAGGAAAAAGGCAGAGTCCGCGCCGGACAAGTAGTTGTGGCGCTGCAGATGTCGCTTTGCCTCATGCTGCTGGTGGGAGCGGGATTGCTGGTGCGTACGTTACGCAACCTACAAACCACTGACCTGGGACTGAATGCGAAGGGGCTTCTGGTATTCGGAGTAACTCCGCCCCAGACAGCGACGAAACTTTCTGAAGTCGTGCATTTCTACCAGACGCTGCTGGACCGGCTGCGCGCACTGCCGGGAGTGGAATCGGCCACGTTAATGCAGAACCGCATCGGCTCAGGATGGGCCAACAACACTGACGCATGGGTAGACGGCGCCCGCCCTGAGGGGGAGAAGTCCAGCCCGATGCGCTGGAATGCCGTAGGCCCGGATTACTTCCACGTGCTGGGCGCAAAGCTACTGCTAGGGCGCGATTTCACAGACGCGGACACCCCGGCAGCGCCCAAAGTCGCGATTGTTAATCACACGTTTGCGGAGCGCTATCTGGGCGGGCGCAATCCCATTGGACACCACGTTTCCGGTGAAGGGCCGAAAGGTCCGCAATACGTGATTGTGGGCGTGGCGGCCGACAGCAAATACACCGGCGTGCGCGAAAGCGAGCGACCGATGTCCTACATGCCGTACACGCAATTGGAGGAGGTGGCCACGATGCACGTGGAGGTGAGGACGCGCGGAAACCCACTGGGCCTGTTGCCCGACGTGCGCCGCATCATGCATGAATTCGGGCCCGACCTGCCGTTGCTGCAGCCGACCACGCAGGAAGAGCAGTTCCGCCACTCGTTTTCACAAGAACGTCTGTTCGCCAGACTGTCATCGTTCTTCGGGCTGCTGGCCGTATTGCTGGTAGCTACCGGATTGTTCGGCACGCTGGCCTATCGCGTGAACCGGCGGACGGCGGAGATCGGGGTGCGCATGGCCCTGGGCGCGCAACGCGGCCAGGTGCTCTGGATGGTCCTGCAAGAAAGCCTGGTTCTTTGCGTGATGGGAGCGGTGATAGGGCTGCCTCTGGCATTCGGCATGGGAAGGCTGTTGCGCTCCTCGCTTTATGGTGTGGGGCCGGCGGACGCGCTCACTTTTATCGCAGCGGTGGTGGGAGTCGGAGCGGTGGCGCTGCTTTCCAGCTGGATACCGGCGCGAAGGGCATCGTCGGTGGACCCGATGATCGCGTTACGTTACGAATAGCAGAGGAGGGAACATTCCCGCGGCCGCCGGTGTCGACTATCGCATGAGCGTGTGAGCGCCGCTTTGGATTAGAATTTGCGGAGGGCCCCCATGAAGAGCTGCTGCCTCATTCTTTTCGCGCTGTTGCTGCCGCCGCAACGATGGACAGCGACTGTTAGCGGCACCATTCTGGACCGCGAAGGCAAGCCCCTGGCCAATGCAACCATCCAATATACCAACGTCGGCAAATTGGAAGGCAGCGGGATGTCAGACACGGCCAGAACCAGAATCATCGAGGGATCGGGCCGCGTTTACAAGGTGAAGACCGACAAGAAAGGCAACTTTACACTGATTGGGGTGGATTACGGCGTTTACCAGATTGAGGTCGCAGCTGCTGACGGCAGTTACGTCTACTCAGGGAAGAAACTGATTGGCGACAATACCGACGTTAACTCCCAAAATGTTCTGAAGGTGGATCTCTCCACGGTGGAAGGCGGTCTGGCGCCGGCAGGAGCGGAGACCAACCTGACTTCAGGCAAGAAAACGAAAGATCAACTCGAACTGATCCGGCAGGAAAACGCTAACGCGGCGAAGATCAACCATTTGATCGTGCAGTTCCACGGCGCTCAAGACATCCGGGATTGGCCCAATGCAACCCGCCTGCTCCAGGAACTGATTGCGCTGGACGCCAACCGCTGGGAGTTTTACCAGAACCTGGGCACCATCCAGGCGAACCAGACGCGCTACCAGGAAGCGGCGCAGAGCTTTGCCAAGGGAGTGGAGGTGGCGGAAAAGCTCTTGCCCAGCGCAGCGGAGCCAGTCCAGGGCCGCGCCAGCATCGGCGACATGCTGCTTGCAGAAGGCGATTGCTACAATCGGCTGGGCAAGATCGATGAGTCAGTAGCGCTATACGACAAAGCGGCGGCAATCATGCTGCAGCCCGCCACCGCGCACTATCGCGCCTGCAACGCGCTGACCAACAACGGCAAGACCGAAGCTGCGATTGAGAAGTGCAATCAAGCGATCGCGGACGATCCAACGCAGTGGGAGTTCTATCAGGTACTGGGCGGGGCGTTCAATTCCGCAAACAAGCCGCAAGACGCGCTCCAGGCTTACGAAAAAGGAGTGACAGCAGCCAGAAAAATGCTGGCAGAAAAACCTGATTCAGTACGGGCCAAGACCGGGTTGGGCCAGATGCTGAACTCCGAAGGCAACCTGCTGGTGCAGCTGAAAAGACTTGACGAGGCAGTTGGCGTATTTACCCAGTCCGCAGAGGTGGCTGTGTACCCAGCCATGCCGTATTTCAACCTGTGCGCAACCTACTATAACCTGAAGCGCGGACAAGACGCCCTACCCGCGTGCGAACGCTCGATTGCCTCCGATCCCACCTTGTCCGACGCTTATTACATTAAGGCCTCAATTATGTTTGGCCAGGGCCACGCCGAAAACGGGAAGTATGTAGTCCCACCGGGCACCAGCGAATCGCTGAACAAATACCTGGAGTACGCGCCGTTCGGACAGCATTCCAGCGCCGTGCGGGCCATGATCGACAAGCTCAACGAGGAAATGGAAACTCCTTACAAGCCGGCGAAGAAATAAACGCCATTAAGGACCGGTCCCCAGCGAGACAAATTCCGTGGTGATGTCACCGCCACGGCTGATGGTGTGCATGGCGAAGCCGAGCTGGCCGCTCCAAGGAAGGAGCCTGCCGGTGCTGGGCGCAACGTGCCACGTGACTCCGTCGCGCTCAAAGACACCGCCGACATGCCAGTGGCCGACCAGCATGTGTTTGATCCCCAGCTTGTGCAGCAGCGCCATCTCGCGCGAACGATACGGCTCGTTGATCACCCAATAAGGTTTGGAATCGTGAAAGAGATTGTCAGCCCGGAACGCGGCGATGTGCTGGATGCCGATGACAATGCTTCCATGATCGTGCGCGTCCTGCGCCTGGGCCTGACGCGAGAGCCAGGAAAGCATCTTCTCCGATTCGACTTCCGTTGCCGGAGGCAGCGGTTGCGGCGATTGGGCATCAAACTGGTCGAAGTTTCCCAGAAGCTGAGAGTCGATCACAAGAAAAGTCACGCCCTTTACCTGGAAGCGGTAGTAGTCCGGACCAAACACGCCGCGATAGCGGTCGACGTCGCGCGAGTGCACGTCATGGTTTCCAGGAACGTAATACAACGGTGCATGCAGGCCTTGCAGGATCTTGCGTGCGCGCTGCCACTCTTGCGGGTTCTCGCCTATATCGCCGCTGAGCACCACTGCGTCAGGATGGCGAGAGTTGACCATCTCCACGGCACGACGCAGGTTTTCAGCAGCGTGCGGTGAATGGGACTCACCCAGGTGAGAATCGCTGATCTGGGCAATCGTCACTTGCGCATTGCCCGGAGACGTGAGCGCCATCATCAGGGCGCTCAGCGTCAGGGCAAAACACAGGTGTTTGCAGAACGCGACCGGCCAGGACGCCAACAGCTTTTTGATATTTTCAGCTCTCATCGGTATCTACGTAAGAACCCATCCCGGGCCACAGAGTTGTCATATGCCCTCATTCATGGGTAATCTGTTCAGCGCGTGACGAATGGAACTTTCAGCGCCCAAAGGCATCCAATCTTTATGGAAAATTTACAAACAGCGGTATTCGGCGGCGGGTGTTTCTGGTGCCTTGAGGCGGTGTTCGACCGCATGCAGGGAGTAACGTCCGTTGAGTCCGGTTATATGGGAGGCCACGTCGACAATC
>JBGPZS010000439.1:0-3905 GCA_041493865.1 Terriglobia bacterium | reverse complement strand
CGGACCAGCAGAAAACCAAGCTGAAAGCCGCTCGTGCATCCACGGATGCGAGTCATAAGCAGGTGCTGGCGGCGGAGGCATCACTTGCCCAGGCGAAGGCGCAACTCCAGCAGATCGCCACAGCAAAAGCGAATGTTGTGTCCAGCCGCGCCCAGCTGCGACGGTTCGAAGCGAATGTGAGCGATCTAACGATCACCGCCCCGATCGCAGGCACCATCCTCACGCGCTCCGCTGAACCAGGTAGGGTGATCGCTGCTGGCCAAACGATCCTCACCATGGTGGATTTGAGCAAACTCTACCTCCGCGGGTTTGTTCCAGAAGGTGATGTCGGGAAGGTGAAAGTTGGACAGCAAGCAAAGGTGTTTCTTGATTCGAACCCTAAGGAGGCCGTCCCGGCCGAGGTGATCCGCATTGACCCGCAAGTGATGTTCACACCGGAGAACACTTACTTTAAGGACGACCGGGTGAAACAGGTGATGGGCGTGAAACTTGGGTTGAAGGGCGGTTTCGGTTCGGCCAAGCCGGGGATGCCGGCGGACGGAGAGATTCAGACTGGGAGACAGTGATGGCTGAGGCTGTCGTAGTCGATTCCCGGGCCCTCAGCAAGAGCTATGCCTCCATCACAGCTCTGGATGCCGTCACCTTCGACGTGAGGCCGGGAGAAATCTTCGGGCTGATCGGCGCCGATGGAGCGGGTAAGACCACGACTTTCAGAATCATGGGCGGTGTGCTGGAGCAGGGAGGCGGTGAAATTGAAGTCATGGATCAGCCGCCTCGCAAGGCGCGTCCGAGCGTGGGCTATCTCACGCAACCCTTCAGCCTTTATCAAGACCTGAGCGTGGATGAAAATCTCAAGTATGCAGCCGGGCTGCGCGAAGTTCCGCTGGAAGATTTTTCGAAGCGCAGAGAGCACTACTTCAAACTGTTTGAGCTGGCTAAGTTCACTGACCGTCTTGCCGGACGGCTGAGCGGCGGCATGAAGCAGAAGCTGGCTTTGACCTGCGCCCTGATCGCAGACCCGAAGCTGCTGCTGTTAGACGAACCAACCACGGGCGTCGATCCAGTCACGCGCCGCGATTTCTGGGATGCGCTGACATCCCTCGCCACCGGCGGAATGTCCATTGTCGTGGCGACTCCTTATCTCGATGAAGCGGAGCGTTGCCATCGCGTCGCATTGATGGAGCGGGGCAAGATTTATGACATCGATACGCCAACCCACTTTCGCTCCAAGATGGGCGTCACGCGTCTTGAGGTTAAGGTGGAGCCTCTCGCCAAGGCTGAAGATGTGCTGGCTGTATCGCCTGAGGCCCAGGACGTGCAGCGATTTGGTGACCGCCTTGACGTGATGGCGGCCAATCCTGAGGCCGCCGAAGCTGATCTGCGTCAGCGTGCGGAAAGCGGCGGCATGCGGATAACCGAAATACGCCGCTCCTCGCCGACCCTCGAAAACGCATTTGTAGGCCAGCTGCGAAAGATGCGTGGCGTTCATACCGTTCCTCCCTTCCCAAAGCCGCGTCCACCGCTGAACAAGCACGATATCGTCATCGGCGCCAAGGACTTGAACAAGACCTTCGGATCGTTCCGGGCAGTCAAGAACTTCCAGTTAGAGGTCCGCAACGGCGATATCTATGGACTGCTCGGAGCCAACGGCGCAGGCAAAACCACTTCCATCAAGCTGATCTGCGGCCTGCTCGACCCAACCTCCGGGAGCGTCACGTTGCTGGGAAAATCCAAAGGATTGCGTGCAACTGAGGTGCGTTCCAGGATCGGATACATGTCACAGAAATTCGCGCTCTATGACGACCTCAGCATCGGCGAGAACCTGGATTTCTACGCGCGACTCTACGGCGTGGATGAAAGTGTCCGCGAAGAGCGCAAGCAGTGGGTCCTGGAGGCTGCGGAGCTAAAGGGCGAGTCAAAGATGTTGACCAGGTCCCTGCCGGGCGGCTGGAAGCAGCGTGTTGCCTTCGGTGCTGCCGTGATGCACGAGCCTTACGCTATTTTTCTGGACGAGCCAACCTCCGGTGTGGACCCGCTGGCCCGCCGCGACATGTGGCGGATGATCAATGAATTCGCCGATCGTGGGGCAGGCGTTGTGGTTGTGACTCATTACCTGGAGGAAGCGGAGCAGTGCAATCGGCTTGGTTTTATGGTTGCCGGTGAAATCATCGCCCAGGGCTCGCCCAGCGAAGTGAAAGCCAGCATGAAAGGCGAGCTTTATGAGATTGAAGCCGACCATCCTGATCGCGCCTTGAATGTCTTGAAGAAGAAGTTTGGTGCTTCACGAGTTTCGTTGTTTGGCAACCGCCTGCATGTCGTGACGGAGAACGATGAGCAAAAACAACAGGCAGCAGCCGCGCTTAAGGAGGCCGGCGTTCAAGTTCTCACTCAAAAGCCAGTGCCGTTCTCGCTGGAAGATGTGTTCATTTCGCTCATTGAATCTCGCAGATCGGAGATTCCACTGTGAAGAAGATCCTCTCCCAGGCATGGAAGGAATTCATGCTGTTCCGGCGTGACAAGCTGCTCATCATGCTGGCAGTGTTAATGCCAATTGTGCTCATGTTGCTGGCGGGCATCACTGGGTCTCTGCGGCTGCGCAACGTTTCTCTTCTGGTGTACGACTATGACAACACGCCGCTCAGCCGGAGCTACCTGGAAACCTACGGAGCGGCCCTCACATTCCGGCTCAAGCCTCATGATCCCCGGGAATCGGCCGAGCGAATGTTGGCCAGCTGGCGGGGACGAGCGGCCCTTATCATTCCGCAGAATTTCGAGCGGGATTTCCGGCGCGGAGCCGAGCCGGTAGTCCAGTTAATGATCGATGCCACGGATTCCAACTCGGCCACAGCACTCGGTAACTATGCAGCTTCACTCAATACAGCCTTCGCTCAGAAAAACGGCATCAACCAACCTGAGCCGAAAATCAGCAAGCCTCCACAGGAAGGTGTCATCCTGCAGCAGCGGCTCTGGTATAACCCCGGACTCTCAGATCGTGTTTACTTCGGAACCGGCGGCCTGGGCTTGATGCTGATCATCTTTCCAGCGCTATTGGGAGCGCTGACAACAGCCAAGGAATATGAGTCTGGCACGATCATCCAGGCCTACGCCTCCAGCCTGACCGCGGTCCAGTGGATTCTGGGCAAAGCTCTGCTCTATGTCGTGGTCGGTCTGGTGGAATTTGTGCTTTGCTTTGCGCTTGGTCTACTGGTGTTCGAATTCCGGTTCCCCTCCGACCCAAGCGTATTGCTGGTCGCCACCTTCTTTTATCTGTTTGCAGGAGTCTTCTTCGGAATGTTCATGGGGAACGCCACGGGTAACCAAAGCGCGGCGATTCAGGGAGTGCAGATGGGCTCGTTCCTGCTTTCCCTGTTGCTCTCCGGGTATCTGATTGCCATTCGGAATATTCCGATCCAGATTCGCTGGCTGTCGTACTTCCTGCCCGCGACTCACTACGTGCAGATCGTTCGCAACTCAATTCTCCGCAACGCAGGATGGGGCACATCGTTTTTTCCGATGGTTCTGCTTGTAACAATCACGTTTGCGTTCTTCGCTGTGAATGTGCTCCAGATGCGCAAGATGCAATTCAAGGGATAGGAGGGACCAATGCGCGCCAGGATACGTCGTTATTACGCACTGTTGCTCAAGGAAGTCCAGCAGCTTAAGCGCAATCGCGGGTTGGTAGTTCAGCTAATGTTGCCTCCCACCATTGTGCTGGTTATTTTTGGATACGCCCTGAACCCCAGGGTCCGTGATCTGCGTCTGGGCGTGGTAGATGAAAGCTTCACCGTAGAAAGCCGGGAATTCGTCGACTCTCTGGCCCGGAATGTAAATTTCAAGGTGAAACGCGTCTATACGCGCACGCAAGACGCTGAAGATGCTCTCAAGAGTCTGGACCTGGATTTGTT
>JBGPZS010000067.1:0-11976 GCA_041493865.1 Terriglobia bacterium | reverse complement strand
GCTGTTAAACCGTGTGAATACTTCGACTTCCGGGGCCGGACAGGCGGCAGGGCAAGAGATGGGGCTGACGGAGGCGATCCGGTGGGTTTTCAGGCAGCCGTTGCTGCTGCCGTTGACGCCGACCGGAGTGAGGGACCATCTGGCGCAGATGGGTTATGAGTTGGATAAATATAAGTTCGTGATGCCGCCGATTCACAACACGCTGAAGCGGATGAAAGAGGCGGGCGAGATCAAGGAAGTGGATGGCCTGGGCGGGATCGGGAAGGCGTATGTAAGCGCGAAATAAGACGATTTAGCCGCGAATTAACGCGAATGAACACGAATTCCATGATCTTTCGAGTCGCGGTATTCGCGGTCGCGGCTTATTTTCCCCAGGTGGGCAATTCCTTTATGTGAGCAAAATTATGAGCGAAACAAGCGTGACCAGAAAATTCAGCAAAGACGAAATCATTGCGGCGATCCAAGAGTGCGCGGCGAAGCTGGGGCATGCTCCGAGCCAGGCGGAGTTGAAGCAGGAGAGTGGAATCGGCGGGAAGATTTTCACGCGGCAATTCGGCAATTACACCAGGGCGCTGCGAGCCTGCGGATTGGAAGGAAGAGGCTCCGGATTCATGCTCAGCACAGAAGACCTATTTAAAGAGTGGGCCGGAATTGTGCGGGAGATCGGAGAGGTGCCAAGCATTTCAGAGTACGGGCTGCACAGCAAGCACAGTCTTACTCCGCTGCGGAAACGCTTTGGCGGGTGGAACCATGTTCCGGCGGGGCTGGCGCAATACGCACAGGAAAACGGCCTGGAAGAGCAATGGGCCGATGTCCTGGAGGTTGCGAAGAAGCATCGGCGGCGGGGAAAAACAGGGGGATGGACGACCAAGCCAGTTGCGGCCTGGTCTTCAAACCCGCGAATCCTGAAGGACCGGCCGGTGTACGGAGCGCCGCTGATCGGGCAGGCGATGGGCTTTGCGCCGGTAAATGAAATGGGCGTGGTGTACCTGTTTGGAGTGATGGCGAGCCAGCTGGGTTTTATGGTGACGTGGATGGGAACGGAGTTTCCCGACTGCGAAGCCATCCGCGAAGTGGAGCCGGGACGGTGGCAGAGGGTACGAATTGAGTTTGAATTCGAGAGCCGCAATTTTCTTCGCCATTTTCACAACCCGGCAGAGTGCGATTTGATCGTCTGCTGGGAGCACAACTGGCCGGAGTGTCCAATCGAAGTCGTGGAGTTGAAGGGGCTGATCGGGAAATCGGGCGATCGCGCGTGATCGGAAAACCTTACCACGGATAAACACGGATGACACGGATCAAGCGGGAGGCGGGAAATCGGGCGATCACGGGTGATCGGTGATCGGAAGCAGTGCGCCACGATTTCCAGCATGTTTTAAACACAAGGTCCCTCTCTCCTATTCGGGCGCTGGTGAAAACGCGCCCTCATTTACGGAGTTCGGGATGACGATTCTTAGGGTGAGGCATCTTCGAGAGAGGCAAGAGAAAGGCATAGAGCGGTGGTTAAGCGCAATCGTCCCAAAATGGGGCGGTTTTGCACCCCAGTTGGGGCACTACTGGGCCTTTGTGGCGGCTTTGCGGCGGCTCGTCCCGCATTTCCCAAGTGTCCGAAAATGGGATAATCTCAAGCTTACGTATCGAAGTTGGGGCCGTCCAAGTAATTGCAAGGAGAGAGGATTACTGAGGACAGAATAGATGCCGGCCGAGTCAGCATTTATCGGGGTGACGGCGGGCGCGAGCGGTGACAAACGGAGCTCCCATTCTTCCGGAGAAATGGTGAGTCAAGCCCTAAGTCGAATTAACGACAGCGAGCTGATTCGCGCTGCTCAGCGCGGAGACCGCGCCGCTTTCGAGACGCTGGTCCGCCAGTATGATCAGGCGGTGCTGCGTCTGGCGCTGCACCTGACCGGGTCTGACGCTGACGCGCACGATATCTACCAGGAAGCCTTTCTCAAAGCATACAGGCACATCGGAAATTTCCGGTTTGAATGCTCCTTCTATACATGGATTTACCGGATTGTTACGAACCTATGCCTGGACCATCTGCGCAAACGCCAGACACGCAAAGAAGACCCGCAGATGGTGATGGATTCAAGCGGGCAGCCGGTGGACGTGCTGGAGCGCGTCTCTGACGACCGCGCGGGCGCGAACCCGGAGCGCGACCTGATGCGGCGCGAGCTGGGAGCAAAGATCAACCAGGCACTGACGAAGCTGACGCCGCGCGAGCGCATGGTTTTTGAGTTGAAACATTATCAGGGGCTGAGACTGAGGACGATTGGCGAGATGCTGAATACCACGGAAGAGACGGCCAAGAACACGCTCTTCCGCGCCACGCAGAAGTTGCGCAGCGCGCTCACGCCGATGCGGTAAGAAGGGCGGTACTTAGTACTTAGTAATTAGTATTTGGCTTTGCTTAGAAGATGCAAGCAGCCAGTAAGTGGCGAAGGAGCGAGAGGCGGGCAGCCAAGTACTAAATACCAAGTACCAAATACTAAAGTACTGGAAATTTTATGAACTGCGATTGGACCAAAGAAAACGTTGTTTTGTTTATATACGGCGAGCTGGCTGACGACGCCAAGTTCGAATTCGAGCAGCACGTCCGCCATTGCCTGGGATGCAGGCGCGAGCTGGACGCGGCGCTTGAGTTCAAAGACGGCATGGCCGCGCTGCCGATGAAAGAGATCTCGCCCAGCTTTCTGGCCGCCAATCGCATGCAGTTGCAGGAGTCGCTGGAGCACGCGGAGCAGTCGCGCAATTTCTTCAGCAGGTTCGTCTTTGACGCCACGGGATGGTTCCACCAGATCAAGCTGGCCCCGGCGCTGACCGCGGCGCTGCTGATTCTTGGGTTCGCCGGAGGCGTGGGAACAACCTACAAGATGATGGAAGTCAAGAGGCCCCCGATCATCGACAACAACAACAACACGGTGCAGCCGGCCGAAGCCAATGTAGCCGGAATAGAATCCATCACTCCCGAAGCAAATTCCAACCAGGTTTCCATCAAATACAACACATTGCAGCCGCAGACCCTGCGCGGTCCGGCTACAGACCCTTACATTCAGCAGCTGCTCCTGCTGGCGGCACGCAACAACCGCAACCCCGCCATCGCGCTGGATTCAATTGACGTGCTGACGCGGCGGCCAGAAGACAACGCCGTGCGCGAGGTCCTGGTTTATGCTCTGCGTTATGACAAGAACCCGGGAGTCAGGCTGAAATCGCTGGAGGCGCTGAAGGGGTACGTGAAAGACGATGTGAAGGTGCGTGACGCCGTGGTGGAGGCGCTGGTGAATGACAATAATGCCGGCGTGCGCCAGGAGGCCATCCTTCTGCTGGACCCGGTGAAAGCGGACAGCAGCGTACGCTCGGTATTGACGGTGCTGGCGCACAGTGACGCGAACAGATTTATCCGCGAAGAATCCAAACGATACCTGGCGAGCACGCCACATTTAGATTGAGACATAAGAGACACGCAACGATGCAGAAACACTTACAGCTCGCGACTTTATTTTTGGCGGCCGGCTTTTTTTCCGCAGGCTTTCTTGCAGCAAGCCAGGCCGCAGTCGCACAGAGTCCCAGCCCGCGGCTGTACCGCTCCGGCAACGAATGGATCCAGGAAGTTTCAGGAACGTTCACCGCCGGCAAGATAGTCAAGGTGAAGTCGAGCAGTGGATCGATCCGCGTACAGGGCGCGCAGCAGAACAATATCACGTACACGATTCGCGAACATGTCCGCGCCGTTACAGAAGAGCGCGCACGCCGCGAGCTGGGCCGCATGAAATTCACGACTTATAGCTCAGGCGAGACCGTGGTGCTGCAAGCAGACTGTGAAGGCTCCAATCGGGGCTCCATTGATTTTGACATCCGGGTACCGGCGCAGACACAACTGGTGCGGCTGGAAACCGACGGCGGCAGCGTAGCGGCAAACGGCCTCTCCGGCAGAGTGGAAGCCAAAACCGGAGGCGGAGGAATACAGCTTGACCGGATCGCCGGCATCATTGCCGTCTCCAGCGGCGGCGGGAACATTGATATCGGCAAGGTAGGAAGCGATGTACAGGCATCGACCGGAGGCGGAAGTATCCGGCTGGTCTCGGCGGCAGGCCATGTGATAGCGAAATCGGGCGGCGGAAATCTGCACATCGGCTGGGCCAAGGTGATGACGTTGCAGACAGCCGGCGGGTCTATCCGCGTAATCAAGTGCGATGGCAAGATCAAAGCGGAGACCGGCGGAGGCAACATCGAGATGAATGATATTGCCGGCACGGCGGAGATTGAGACCGCCGGCGGCAGCATCCACGTTGGCCCGGTCCAGGGCGGCGTACGAGCGCAAACCGGCGCGGGCGGGATCCTGGCCAAACTGGCCGCGGGCGGAGCGCCGTTTACCGATTCCAAACTGGATACCCAGATGGGCGATATTGTGGTGTACGTCCCTGAAGGCCTGGGCATGAACGTACATGCCGCGGTGGAAGCGGCCCGGAGTTACGGCATCCGCAGCGAATTCGGAGAACTGAAGATTACCAGCCCCACACGCAACCTTGGTCCGCGCGAGTTCTACGCGGAAGGCAGGCTGAACGGCGGCGGACCGGTACTGCACGTCCATACCACCACGGGAAATATTGAGATCAAGCGAGAAGCAAGACCTTAAGAAAAGAAGAGAACGAATAGGAGAGTTCCTATGACTCGTACAATGACAACCGCGCTGCTGCTGGCGGGCCTGGCAATACCAGCAATCTCGGCTGAACAAGGGCTGCAACCGGACGCGCTCCAGCGTCAGACACCCGGGTACTTCTACGCCGCCGGACGTTCTTACCTGGGCGTTGACATTCAAGATGTGACCGCGGACCGGCTGAGTGCGCTCAAGCTCAAGGAAGAGCGGGGGGTGGAAATTACGATGGTGGACGCAGATGCGCCCGCCGGCAAAGCCGGACTAAAAGAGCATGACGTGATTTTGGATTTTAACGGCACGGCCGTGGAGAGCGAAGAGCAACTCCGCCGCATGATTCGCGAGGTGCCGCCGGGACGCACTGTCACGCTCGGCATCAGCCGCGAAGGCACTCCCATGAAGATCAACGTCCAACTGGCCGACCACACCAAGGTGACCGCGCAAAATCGTCGCGTGTTTGTGGCGCCGCCGGTCCGTCCGCTCATTAACCGCAACAGCATTGATATCCCGGGCATACAAATTCAGATCTACTCCGCCGCTCTCGGAGTACAGACCGAGAACCTGACCCGGCAGTTGGGAGAATTCTTTGGCGTAAAAGACGGCGAGGGTGTTCTCATCCGGTCAGTGGAAAAGGGCAGCGCCGCGGAAAAAGCGGGCCTGAAAGCGGGTGACGTGATTGTCCGCGCCGACAATGAGAAGCTTACCGATGGCGGCGACCTGAGCCATGTTCTGCGGAGCCATCGCAGCGGCGGAAAGATGACGCTGGTTGTGATGAGGGACAAGCATGAGCAGACGATCACGGTCACCCTGCCCGATCGCGGATCGCGCGACTCGTCCATGTTTGGTTTCGATACGGAAGAGCTGCAGTCCTCGCTGGGAAACATGGAAGAAATGGTGCAAGACCTGGAGGGAAGCGCAGATGAAGACATGGTTTCGCTTGAGGACGATTTGTCATCCCTTAGCGGGAGCCTCTCCCTTCTCGATCTGCAGCACCAGGGACGCGCTCTACTGGAAATGACGCCTGAAATGGAAAAAGCAATGCGGCAGGCGGAAAAGGCTCTGCAACAACTCAAGATCGGTTCTGATCCCATCTAGTCTCAGATTCCTTCATGCTCCTCTCAGTTCGAGCGTGGCCGTTGTGGTCACGCTCATTTTTTTAGACTAGAGTACCCAGGCATGAGTGCCTGTTCCCCCCCGTAATGGTCTACATTTCGTGAAAATAGTCTGGCAGCCACTGCCGTTAGTTTTCCGGCGGACGCAGTGCCAGCAGCGTTCGTGGGTCCAAGTATTCTCCCCGCCAGCGGACGGCAAAATGCAGATGCGGCGCCGTGGCCCTGCCGGTACCGCCGCTGAGCCCCACCAACTGGCCTCTCTCCACTGCATCGCCTTCTTTGACTTTGATCTCTGAGAGGTGCAGATAGAGCGTAAGCAGTCCCTGGCCGTGGTCGATGATCACACAGTTGCCTTCGAAGTACAGGGCGCGGGCCAGAATGACCGTGCCACTGTTTGTGGCCGCGACCGGCGTGCCCGTGGTAACGCGGAAATCAAGTCCCGTGTGCTGGCTCTTCTTCACGCCGTTGAATACGCGAGCAGAACCAAAAATGCCCGATACCTCGGCTTCCGCCGGCGGTTGAAAGCGTCCTGCCCAATGCGGCTCCGGCAACGTTGTAGAGAATGCGCGTTTCTTGACTGCCTGGTCTTCCTCAATGCGGGCCAGGGTTTCCCTGGGCGGCTCCACAAATTCGGGCGCGACTTTGAGCGTGCTGGAGGGATACTGCGCTGCGCCCACCGTGACTGCGTAGCTCAAAGCGGCTTTCTCAGGTGCAGCACCTTTTCCGTCCATGCGCAACACGTACTTGCCCGGCTTGGTATTCAGGCCCACTCCAGCGATGGCGTACCAGCAATGGCAACCGCGGCCAAAGCGGAAGGCCAGGTCCTGTCCCAGAAAATTTCCCTTCAGCTCCCTGAGCTCTGCCGGCGCAGTCACGCGAAACAGCACAGGCGAGCCGTTCACTACGCGTGCCGGCTCCCATTGCACGTTCCATTGTTGTTCGCGAGGCAGGGCACGTGCCGAAAGGCCAACCATGAGAGCCAGGAGGAAGATGGTTTCGAGTTGGGGCCTGGAGCGGGACATGGGCTGCAATGCCTTGCCTGGTCGGCGTCAATCAGTGTTCATCGGTGGCGAGATGTTTTACTCCGCCCACCTTTTGAAAATCAGCGATCCGTTTGTGCCGCCGAAGCCAAATGAATTGGAGAGCGCCAAATCGATTGGGGCCTTGCGCGCGGTGTTCGGAACATAGTCCAGATCGCATTCTGGATCCGGCTTTTCGAGGTTAATCGTGGGCGGGAGGACCTGGTCCCGCAGGGCCAGAATGGTGATGCCGGCTTCCAGTCCGCCGGCGCCGCCCAGCAGGTGTCCAGTCATGGACTTGGTGGAGCTGACGGCAACTTTTGTGTCCGCGCCAAAGGTCCGTTTGATGGCTTTGGTCTCCAGCACGTCTCCCAGAGGCGTAGAAGTGCCGTGGGCATTCACATAATCGATGTCAGCTGGGGTCAGTTTGGCATCGTGGATGGCGGTGGTCATCACGCGCCAGCCGCCTTCGCCTTCTGCCGCTGGCTGGGTGATGTGGAAGGCATCGGCGCTCATGCCATAGCCGATGATCTCAGACAGAATCGTGGCGCCGCGGTTCCGCGCGAACTCCAGGTCTTCCAGCACCAGAATGCCGGCGCCTTCTCCGATCACAAAACCGTCGCGCTCTGAGTCCCATGGCCGGCTGGCCTTTCCCGGCTCATCATTGCGGGTGGAGAGAGCGCGCATGGCGGCAAAACCTCCCACGCCCATCGGCGTGATCGCCGCTTCTGATCCGCCGGCAATCATCACCTCGGCATCGCAACGCTGGATGATCTTGTAAGCGTCCCCGATAGCGTGCGCGCTCGTGGTACAGGCCGTGGCCGTGGCTTCATTGGGCCCTTTCGCGCCGTAGCGGATACTTACGTGCCCGGCGGCAAGGTTCACGATGGCAGCGGGAATGAAGAACGGAGAGATTTTGCGCGGCCCGCCTTTGAGCAACGCCTCGTGCTCGCGCTCGATCACGTCAAAGCCTCCCACGCCCGACCCGATATGCACGCCCACTCGCGTTGCAATTTCGGGAGTGACCTTGAGGCCTGACATCTTCATGGCTTCATCCGTCGCCGCCATGGCGAAATGGATGAAGCGGCCCATTTTCTTGATCTCTTTCTTTTCGATGAAATTCAGCGGATCAAAGCCTTTGACTTCAGCCGCGATCTGGCAGGCAAAATTCGTGGCGTCAAAGCTGGTGATCCGGGCTACGCCACCCTTGCCGGCAACAATGTTCTGCCAGACTTCAGCGCTGGTGTTACCAACCGCGCAGATCAGCCCAATACCGGTTACAACCACCCGCCGGGCCAAATCACTTGCCGCCTTTCGCGTGCTTTTCAATGTAGTCGATGGCATCTTTGACGGTACGGATCTTTTCCGCGTCCTCGTCCGGGATCTCAATGTCAAATGCCTCTTCAAAGGCCATGACCAGTTCCACCGTGTCCAGCGAATCCGCGCCAAGATCGTCCACGAAGGAGGCATTGGGCGTAACTTCACCTTCATCCACTCCAAGCTGCTCAACAATGATCTGCTTTACTTTATCTTCAACGGCTGCTGCCATAGGCTTGTTAGTCTCCTTCTAGTGATTGCTGAATTTTCATCTTCGCGACCGCTACTGCTTTACTGACTTTGCATTTTTCTGAATGTAATCAACCGCGTCCTGGACAGTGGAAATCTTGTCTGCAGCTTCGTCCGGAATCTCGATCCCAAAAGTCTCCTCCAGCGCCATGATAAGCTCCACGCGGTCAAGCGAGTCTGCCCCAAGATCGTCGACGAAGGAGGAAGCAGCAGTTACGTCGGCCGGCTCCACTCCAAGCTGGTCCACGATAATCTGTTTTACCCTGTCCTCGACTCCGGGCATAGAGGCTCTCCTGCAGATATGTCAAACCGGTTAGTGTAATTGCTGGAAAAATGCCGTGTAAAGGGCAGTCTTAAAAAGCTTTTCGGGCCACCACCAGGGACTCCGGCATGGGTTCCAGTGCTACCAGCTTCGGCCCTTCCAACCCAGCGGTGCGGCACATCTCTCCCAGCTCGGCAAATGTATACGCATCACCCATTGGCGTGCTGCTGAGCATGGTAAGGCTGAACATTGCCGGCATCGGTGGTGAAACTCGGTCATCGTTGGGCACAAACTCTAAGATTATCACCTGACCGCCCGGATTCAGCGCCGCATGGACTTTTTTCAGTAACCCCTGGTTGGTCGTGATATCAAAGTGGTGGAGAAAGTTGGTCATCAGCACCGCATCATAACCTTTGCCGTAATCCACCTCAAAGGCGCTTCCAGGCAGCAGATGATAGCGGTCTTCCACGCCTTGCTTCCGGGCATTCTCGCGCGCGACCTCCAATACATTGGCCCAATCCACGGCGTATACGTGGGCAGACGGGATATGCTGTGCCACGGTGACCCCAAAGATGCCATGGCCCGCGGCTATGTCCAGGATTTTCGTCGACGGTTTGGACGCCAGCGCCGGCTGCAGAATTTGAGCAATGGCATGGGCCGCCGGAACCATCATGGGCGTCATGCCGAGCGCAAAATCCACCCAGATCGGGTCTTCCGGGGCGAGAGTGCCATGTTCCTTCGTGCACCCGCCCTGGCGGACAGCCTGCGTCAAGGTCTCAAAGTTGCCCATTTGGATTGGGTGCATTAGAAACTTGAAAGCGCGACCCAGGTAAGCAGGTGAGCTGCTGTCAAGGAAGAACGCACTGTCCGCACTGAGCGTGTAGCCGCTTCCCGTCTTGGAGAGAAAGCCCATGACCACCAGGGTGTCGCAAAGGATGCGCACGCCCCGCTCAGAGGCCTTACAGGCCTTGGCAATTTCCGCCGTGCTGCTGCTGCCCTTGGCGATCGCCGTGAACAGATCCAGGTCCACTGCTGCTTTTAAGGCGAAGGCGCGCTGAAAGCCCTGGATGGTGCTGAAAATCTGCATCGGGTTAGGTGGTGGCGCTGGCGTTTCCTGCGCTGACATAAATTCTTCAGCCTCCGCTGTCATTCTATCTGGTACCGATCCTTCCAGAGCTGGGCCGGCCCGCTTTACAATACAATCTTGTCCACCCCCAAATTTTTCCTCAAATACACAGCCTGGCTCGCCGCCCTCAAAACGCTTGGGGCGTGGGGGGTGTTTATTATCGCCATTCTGGACGCCGCTGCCTTCGGCGTTCCCATGGACCCGCTGGTGGCCGGATACGTCTATTCCAACCCGCACAAAGCCTGGCTGTATTGTCTGGCCGGGGCCCTGGGATCGGCCCTGGGAAGCATCGTACCCTACGCTCTGGGGCGCGCCGGCGGTGAGCTGTTCCTGCTCAAGCGCATTGATGAAGCCAAGCTGCGGCGCATCCGCGACCGCTTTGAACGCCAGGAGTTTCTCGCCCTGATGGTGCCGGCCATGCTGCCCCCGCCCACGCCGTTCAAGCTGTTTGTTTTTTCCGCGGGCGTGTTCGAAATGAAGCCAGTGGCGTTCCTGCTGGCCGTGATCAGCGGACGCCTGGTGCGCTTTGGTGTGCTGTCTCTGCTCACCGTGATCTTTGGACCGCAAATTGTGGCTGAGACGAAAAACCTGATCAGAACTCATCCGTCCTTCTTGGTTCTGATCGCGATCGGATTAATCTTTGCGGCGTATATGGTCTACCGGTTGCTGCGCCAGCCGGCCAAAGAGATTGCGGAAGAGATCAAACACGAAGGTGAGGTAGGACGGAAGTGATTTCCCGCCCGTTGTGGGATCAGCCGCAGACCAATATAGAATTGCCAAAATCGCCGTTCTTACGCTGCCGCGCTCTTGCCCTCGAAGGCTTGCTGCGTCTGTGCCACCAGGGCGCCTATGCCGAACAATACCAGTGAGAACAATACGTCCGAAATGATCCCGTTGCGGAAAAACGGAATGGCCTTGGTATAGCACAGGATCAACCCAGACAGGTTCTTCTCATAAGCAATGTTGCCAAAGGCCCACACGGCAAAGTTGCTGGTGAGATAAAACCCGATTCCCGTGCCCACGCCCGCGCCCAGGACAGTGAGAGGCTTGATTCTGTCACGCAAGAAAAAGCCCAGACAGCAGGGGACGAGATACCATGCCCACATGATGTATTGGTCCAGGGTGAAGGGTATTTGGTAGACACGGAGGTTCAGATAGATATCCGAGCCGATGAAGAGTGCGGCGGGGATCCAGAAGTGCTTGCGCGGAATCCGCGATCCAAAAAACAGCAGTGAAGCTCCCACCAGGCCAAAGCCTTTGGTCGCGAAGGTGCCGGTACCGGCTCCAACGCGCAATAGGACGGCCAGGATTACGAACAGATAAGCCAGGACCACAGACAGGTTAGCTAGCATACGCACCTCAGACCAGATATTGTGACGGGTGGAGCCCCGCACGTCAAGGATTTGTCGCGCTGCCCTTGCCTCCGGCTCCGGCTTTTGCCGGACGGCCCACATACATTTCTTCTACGCGTAATTGTGGATCAAGCAACACATACCCTGCCAGCGGCGGGCCGTGATGCTGGGTTATGCCCTCCACGGTTTCAAACCGCAGGTCCTCAAATTGCACCAGATGCCGGCCGCCTTCCATGCGCTCGGCGGACACCAGGGGGTACTGCGCCCAGTCCAGGTACACCCGTCCCATGCGCGATTTTTTTGCTGCCAGCGTCACCGGTGTCTCTTCCGGTTTGAAACGCACAATGGCTTTGTTCAATGGGTCTAATTCGCCGGAACCGGAGTCGACCGGCAGCATATGAAAGAAATCCTGGGTTTCCACCACGCCGTTCCAGGCGAGTGGGCTTAGAAACTGTGGAAAGGCGGAAACACGTAGCGGTTCCTGGTTGCGATAGGTGCGCGAATTCAGCGCGTTGACGGCGCGGCGGTGCTCAAAGTCGCGCACCAGGATCACCGCAGCGACGCATAGCAGCGCGAAAATTGCGCCGGCGCGTCCGCGAAACCTGGGCTTGCGCGACCCAATCTCCTCTGTAATCAACGCCAGAAATCCGGGAAGGCCCAGCCCCAGAAAAAGCGCCGCCAGCATGATGGGATCGACGATGAAAACAATGTCCCACGAGTACCACCTGGGATTGAACGGCGCAAACGGACGCACGCCATAATTGTTGGTGAAGTCCTGAAAAAGATGCAGCAGGGCGCCCAGACAGGCGTACGCGTACAGAAGCTTCCATTTGGGCGGCAGTTTGGACTGCCTGTAGCGCGAGTTCATCAAACGGTAAATGC
>JBGPZS010000419.1:0-4091 GCA_041493865.1 Terriglobia bacterium | reverse complement strand
GTCCGGCGGGATTATAGCCGTTGGATGCGCTCCACAGCCCGCGCGGAGGCCAGAAGCGGGGTGCGTTCATCTGAAATGGCACGAGACAGCGCGGCGCTTACCTGCGTCCGGCGATCTCTTCATAGAGTTCGGGCAGGCGCTGTGCGTCTTCCACAGACTCAGCAAAGCGGGCGCGCTCGTAATGCAGGGTGAAAAGCCCAACGTCGTGCCGCATCCGGGGATCCGGGATGGAAGAGACAAACTCCTCCGCCGTCTGTGACGGCTGCTTGCGCACTCCTCGCCGGGCCATCATTTTGAGCATGCGCTGGTACCAGAAGCTGGCGGAGGTGCGCGGAGCACGCTGCGGGTGCCTGAGGGCGCGTGTCCGCTGAAAGCCGCGCCACGCCCTGGGACCAAAGGGCAGCGCCAGAAGCAGAGCCAGCAGTCCGCAGCAGAGCGCCATTTGCCGGGGCGAGAGTTTTTCCAGCCGCCGCTGCACCGAGCCCATCAGGCTTACCATGCGGAAATACTTGTGCGTCAGCCAGAGTCGAAAACTGGACTGGACGTTTCCGGTCTTGGTGCTCAGCTCGGTGCGTAACCTCATCTGGTGACTGAAGTCGTAATTGACGATCCACTCGCGCCAGATTTGCCGGGCCGCGTCCATATACAGGGCCATGCGCGACCAACCGGTTGGCGGTTCGTCACCGGGCCCCGGCGGGGTGGGATCAAACGTCACCCAGCCATATTCCGGGAAATAAGCTTCAACCCAGGAGTGGGCGTCTTTTTCGCGAACGATATAGCTGCTGGTCAGGTCGTTGTATTCGCCCCCGCGAAACCCGTTGACGACGCGGGACGGTATGCCCAGGGTACGCAGCATCATCGTCATGGAAGAGGCAAAGTATTCGCAGTGGCCCTTCTTCCTCTCAAACAGGAAGCGGGCCAGCGGATCAGCTTCGCGCATTCCCGGCAGCTCCAGCGTGTACCCGAAATTCGCTTGCAGGTATTGCTCGATTGCCTTGGCGCGGGTGTAGTTCGATCGCGAGGAGGCGGTCACCTGCCGGGCCAACTGCGCAACCCGCGGATCAAGACCTGGCAGCTGTAAATAAATTGTAGCGATGTGCGGCGGGTAATCTGTGGAATTGGAATCCAGCACATAGGGTTCGGGGTCGCGCGTGTCAGCTTCCGCGAAGTAAACGCCCACCGTCTGCGCGCTCTCACCATCACCGGGAGCAAAGCTGCTCTCGCCCGGGCGGAGGTTGTTATAGATGGACCCATCCGCCTTGATTTCCAGGACCTGGTAGTCGCCATTGATCTTCAGCGGTACCGGGGCAAGGAAAAACAGGTTCAAACCTACGGGCTCCATGACCACACGGTAAGAGAGCGTTTGCAGCCGTGGCGCGGACCGCGGGGCAGAATAAAAAGAAAAATTGCTGATGCGCGTGAGATCCAGCGGCCCATTGCCCAGGCCGTGCCGCACCGGGACCTCTGGACTGTTCCACCAATGCCTGCCGTCAAAGTTGGCCAGGGTAATACCGCGCCATTTTGGGTCCCTTGGCAACCTCCCGAACTGCACCTGGATATGCATTACCACGTTGCTGGATTGCTGGATCTGCCCGATGCCGCCCAGATTCACTTCCGGACTGAACCCGCTTACCAGCGAGCTCTGTACGCCAAGGTTGCGCAGGTATCCGCTGGTGCTGATGCGCGGCAGGATGAAGAAAATCAGCGCCGCGCCCGCCAGCGTGAGCAACCCGAGAATGGCGGAGATGCCGGCCAGCGAACTGTGAAACCGGACGTCATCCCGCGGGACCACGCCGGCCGCCCGAGTTTCCTTTTCTGACCGCCTCATCTCCATGCTGATGAACGTGGCAATGGCCACCAGGATAAACAGGGAGAAAGTGAGCAGAAACAGCGTGTCCACGGTGAGAACCGCCGCCGCCAGCAACATCAGGAAAGAAAGCACCGCCAGGTACATCAGGTCACGGTCGCGGCGGACGGAAAAAATCTTGATCACCATGCTGAACAGCACCATGTGCACCGTGGCGCTGATAAAGCTCTGGGAGAAGTAAAAATAGTCGGCCGCATAGAAGGCAAAGTAGAGCAGGGTGAGCAAAGTGGTCCAGCGCTCAGAGATGGCGATGCTCTTGTGCATCAGCAAGAAATATCCGCGCAGCAGCAGGGCCGGTATCACCAGCGCCAGGGAAGGGAAGTCCAGCTTGTTGGTGCCCATTAGCGCCGTGAAGCCCACGACCACCAGAATGTAGAGCGACCATTGAAAGAAACGCTCCGCGCTGCCCGCACCGGGACTGGCCTTGGCGGCGGCTAAGTTGATACTGCGCGTGGACACCACTTTATTGTCCCTGAATTCAGGCCGGGAGCAAAGCCCAATCCGCCCGCTGATGACCGAACGTAACCGCCAAAAGTGTTAGAATTGCTTCTGCCGGGTCCCGCGCGACGCAATCCCGCCAATCCCGCCAGGTCCGGAAGGAAGCAACGGTAACGGGCTAGTGCGTGTGCAGCGGGGTGCCCGGTATGGTTTTTTGCAATGAATCCTAAAAAGGTGCTTTGGGTCTTTGGTGCAATAACTCTAGTCGTTGTTCTGTGCAAGGCATTCCTGCCGGAATGGATTGTCTCGGGGTTTCACATCGGAAGATAGCTGACTCACTTTAAGCACCCGTTTCGCCTCCGAACTCCTACCACTCGTTGCCAAAACCTTTTACAATACAAGGTTTACCCTCAACGACCTGGAGAAACTTTTTTGGCGAACCTGGTACGGGCGAAAATTTCTGCCCTCGGAACTTATGTCCCCCCTCGTCTTCTGACCAATGCCGATCTGGAAAAGATGGTTGAAACATCCAATGATTGGATCATCGACCGCACGGGCATTCGGGAGCGGCACATAGCTGACAAAGGCATGGCCACGTCTGACCTGGCGATTCAGGCGGCCAAAGGCGCGTTGCAGGAACGCGGCATCGCGGCCAGCGAAATTGAAGCTATCTTTGTCGGCACGGTTACGCCGGACATGCTTTTCCCCGCCACGGCGTGCATCGTGCAAGACAAGATTGGCGCCAAGGGCGCCTGGGGCTATGACATTTCCGCCGCCTGCTCCGGCTTTGTCTACGCGTTGCAGACCGCGGTGAAGTTCGTTGAGTCTGGCGCGCACCAAAGGGTGATGGCGATTGGCGCTGACGTAATGTCCTCCATCATCAATTATGAAGACCGCGCTACCTGCATTATCTTTGGCGATGGAGCCGGCGCAGTAATCGTGGAGCCCGCCACCGACGACAATTACCTGATCGATTTCATCCATGAGATTGACGGATCCGGCGCTTGCTCCCTGTATATGCCTGGCGGGGGCAGCCGCAATCCTTCCACCCATGAAACGGTGGACAAGAAAATGCATTATGTTCATCAGGACGGGCAGGCGGTTTTCAAATATGCCGTCAGGAAGATGACGGAAGCTTCTGAGACCGTGCTCAAACGCAACGGCTTTACGGGTAAAGACGTGGCGCTGTTTGTGCCGCACCAGGCCAACCGCAGGATCATCATGTCCGCGGCGGACCGCCTTGGACTCAAGGAAAACCGAATCATCATCAACATCAACGAGTACGGCAACACCACTGCCGGGACCATTCCGCTGGCCCTGGAAACCGCACGCCAGCAAGGGCGCCTCAAGAAAGGCGATCTGGTGCTGATTGCTGCCGTGGGCGCGGGCTTTACCGTGGGAGCAACGCTGTTGCGATGGGCGTGCTGAGGAAAAACATTCAGCAGTCACAGCACTCATCGCAGATTGCCAAAATTGCCAAAATCGTCGGAATTTGAAATTTTCAATTTTGGCGATTTTGGCAATCTACCTCTTCTTCTTCAACTCTTCCCGATGCTTCGCTGCCTCTTTCGGATACTGCGGCTCGGTCATGCTGACGGGGTCCAGAATCTCCGCAATCTCTTTCTTGCTCAGCAGTTTTTTATCGCGCGCAATGTCGATGATCGACCGCCCCGTAGCCACCGATTCCTTCACAATCTCCGCTGCCTTGGCGTAGCCGATGTACGGATTGAGCGCTGTAGCCAATGACACCGTGCTCTGAGCATAAAACGTGTTGCGTTTTTCGTTG
>JBGPZS010000030.1:0-15498 GCA_041493865.1 Terriglobia bacterium | reverse complement strand
TTCGGCGGAAACTCCAATTGGCGCGGCCCCATATGGATGCCAGTGAACGCACTTCTGATCCGCGCCCTGATGTCCTACTACCTTTATTACGGCGACAACTTTAAGATCGAATGTCCAACTGGCTCCGGCAAACAGATGAACCTCTTCGAGGTGTCACATGAAATTGTCAATCGGCTGACCCGGATTTTCCTGCGAGATGAATCTGGGCGCCGGCCAGTTTACGGTGGCACTGAAAAATTCCAGACCGATCCCCACTGGAAAGACTACATCTTGTTCTACGAGTACTTCCACGGCGACAACGGCGCGGGTCTCGGCGCCAGCCACCAGACCGGCTGGACTGGTCTGGTCGCGAAGCTGATCGAACTCTTCGGCAAGATGGATGGAGCGCAGTATCTGGAAGCCGGCAAAAGAGGAGCATTTGCCGCGAAAGAACCCGAGGTGCGCAAGCATGACCGAGTGGCCTAAGTATCCAACGATCTATGAAATTAGCACGTGGGTCTGGCTTTCTGATCTCAGCAGGAAATCTGGAACCATGACTGATTTGAGTTCCGTACCCGCGGCGGAATGGGATGCCATCGCCAAATTCGGCTTCGATGCCGTCTGGCTAATGGGAGTGTGGGAGCGGAGTCCAGCGGGCATCGCGATTGCGAACCGGAACGAGAACCTGTTGAATGATTTCCGCCGGGCGCTCCCTGATTTTCGTCCGCAAGACAATGTGGGATCACCCTATTGCGTGCGACGCTACGGGGCCGACAAACACCTGGGTGGTCCTGGCGGTCTCGCCATCGCCCGCAAAGAGCTCGCCATGCGAGGCATGAACCTCATCCTGGATTTCGTGCCCAACCATGTGGCGCCGGACCATCCGTGGGTCACCGAGCACCCCGAGTACTTCGTTCGGGGAAACGCTGATGATGCAAAGAGAGACCCGGCATCCTTCCTTGATGTGGAAGGAAGTATTTGCGCATGCGGACGCGATCCTTTTTTCCCGGCATGGCCAGATGTGCTGCAGTTGAATGCTTTTCAGCCAGGGCTTCGGCATGCCGTGATTGAAACCATTGCAAGTATCGCCAGCCAGTGCGATGGCATCCGCTGCGATATGGCAATGCTTTTTCTGAATGCTATCTTCGAGCGCACATGGGGTGGTCGTGCCGGCCAACGGCCGGCAACGGAGTACTGGGTTGATGTGATCACGGCCATTAAGAAAGCCAATCCCAGGTTCCGCTTCATGGCCGAGGCCTATTGGGACCTGGAGTGGGAACTGCAACAGCAGGGGTTCGACTTCTGTTATGACAAGAAGCTCTATGACCGGCTGGAGCACGGCAATGCGGAAAACGTTCGCCTGCATCTCTGCGCCGATCTTGCCTACCAGAAGAAACTCCTCCGTTTCATCGAGAACCACGACGAACCTCGTGCGGCCGCGACCTTCTCGCCAGCAAAAGAACACGCTGCCGCTGTGACAATGTCCACTCTTCCCGGCGCAAGACTCTTCCACGAAGGGCAGTTCGAGGGGCGAAAAACTAGACCGCCCGTTTTTTTAGGCCGGCGTCCCCTGGAGCCTTTGGATGAGGGATTGCAGTCCTTCTATACCAAGCTCCTGGAAGCCATCGACAGCCCTGTATTCCGTGATGGTCAATGGATACTCTGCGAGCGTACGGGTTGGCCGGACAATCCAAGCTTTCAAAATCTGGTGGCTTGGAGCTGGGTCAAAGACGACGATCGATATGTCATTGTCGTTAATCTCAGCGATAGCGCCAGTCAAGCGCGTGTGCGGATACCCTGGAAAGACCTGCAAGGAGAAACCTGGCGCTTGAGAGACGCCATTTCGGGGGCGACCTATGACCGCAACGGGGATGAGATGCTTGCGCCTGGGCTCTACGTGGAACTGGGGCCCTGGAACTGCAGCTTCTTCCAGTGTGCTCGCGTGCCATCGGGAACAGCATCGAAAAAATCGCGCAGCGGCGCAAAACGCTCCTCAACAGTGACAGTGGCCGGCAGGTAGGTTTGCCCTGGGACGATTGAGTCGGCAGGCCGAACCCGGTCTCCGCGAAGTTTTCCAGGAGCACATTCCTTATGCCCCGCCTAACATCAAAGAAACAAGTCCTGGACTGAGCTGATGATGTTGATCGTATCCAAGGACGCCGGCCTGAGGTCCGTCTTGAAAATAGCCAGTCAAGAAATGTTGATCGTGTTGCGACTCTTGAACCAGCTCGGCGCATAGAATGGTTTTAGCGTTTGGAGGCGTCGCATGAAAGTGCTGGTGATTGACGTGGGCGGGACCCACGTGAAGGTCCTTGCCACCGCGCAAAGCACACCTCGGAAGTTTCCTTCTGGCATCAAGATGACGCCACAACAGATGGTCTCCGGCGTCAAGCAACTTGCCGGAACATGGAAGTATGACGCGGTCTCGATTGGCTATCCCGGGCCGGTCATCCACGGCAAACCCGTTGCCGAACCGCATAATCTGGCGCCGGGCTGGATTGGATTTAACTTTCACGCTGCTTTCAGGCGCCCGGTAAAACTCATCAATGACGCAGCCATGCAGGCCTTGGGGAGTTACAAACGCGGCAAAATGCTTTTCCTGGGGCTGGGCACAGGTCTCGGTTCGGCTTTGATTGTGAATGGCATCGTGGCGCCTATGGAGCTGGGCCATCTTCCTTACAAGAAGGGCACGTATGAGAGTTACGTGGGCGAGCAGGGTTTAGAGCGATACGGCAAGAAAAAGTGGCAGCGCAATGTCACGGATGTGGTGGCGCTCCTGATAGCAGCTCTGGAACCCGACGACGTGGTTCTGGGCGGAGGCAATGTAAAAAAATTGAAAGAGCTGCCTCCACATTGCCGGGCGGGGAACAACGCCAATGCTTTCCGCGGAGGGTTTCGACTGTGGGATCAAGCCGGCGATCCGCGGACTCTCCCTCGCGTAAAGAGCGTTTCAGTGAACCGGAAGAGACGAAAGGAAGATGGACACGGCGACGCGCGTGGAAGCAATCACTGGAAAGCGCGGTCCAAAAATGCACTTATTAAGGAGTGACTATGCAGCTCGGAATGATCGGTCTGGGAAGAATGGGCGCTAACATGGTGCGGCGCCTTCTGAAAAATGGCCATGGGTGCGTGGTCTTTGACATGTCACCGAAAGCGGTGGACGAACTGGTGCAAGAGAAGGCTGTTGGTTCGGCCGCGCTGCCGGAGTTCGTGCAGAAGCTGCAGAAGCCGCGTGCGGTCTGGCTGATGGTCCCGGCAGCAGTCGTCGACAAGACCATTGCCGATCTTCTTCCACACCTTGAAGCAGGAGACATCCTTATTGATGGTGGCAATTCTTATTACGTAGATGACATCCGGCGAGCCAAGGAACTCGCGGCCAAGGGGATCCACTATGTGGATGTGGGCACCAGCGGCGGCGTGTGGGGCTTGGAGCGGGGTTATTGCATGATGATTGGCGGCGAGACGGATGTTGTGAAGCACCTTGATCCCATCTTCGCGACGCTGGCGCCCGGCGTGGGTGACATACCGCGCACCGTGGGAAGAGAAAAGGTCGACGGCACGGCGGAACAAGGTTATCTGCATTGCGGGCCCAACGGCGCGGGCCATTTCGTGAAGATGGTGCACAACGGAATCGAATACGGGTTGATGGCGGCGTACGCCGAGGGGTTAGGCATTCTGCGCGGCGCAAACATTGGCAAGAAAGAGCGCAAGATTGACGCCGAGACCACGCCCTTACGCGACCCCGAGCACTACCAATACGATCTTAATCTGGGTGACATCGCGGAGGTGTGGCGCCGGGGCAGCGTGATCGCTTCATGGCTGCTTGATCTCACGGCTACCGCATTGCTCCAGGACCCGGCACTTGCGCAGTTTGCCGGCCGGGTTTCCGACTCGGGTGAAGGCCGCTGGACGATCAAGGCCGCGATCGATGAAGCTGTTCCAACGCCTGTTCTTACCGCGGCGCTCTGTGAGCGCTTCAGTTCGCGCGGTGAAGCCGACTTTAGCAACAAGCTGCTGTCAGCGATGCGTTACGAGTTCGGCGGACACATCGAGCAACCAGCCAAGGACCCAAAGGCCGCTTAAGGGAGCGAAAAATGAATCATGCCAACTCAGACGTGCTGGTCTTCTTCGGCGCGACAGGCGATCTGGCCTACAAGAAAATTTTTCCGGCACTGCAAGCGATGGTAAAACGCGGCCACCTCAGCGTGCCGGTCATTGGAGTTGCGAAGGCGGGTTGGAACCTGGAACAGCTACGCGCCCGGGCCAAGGACAGCGTGGAAAAACACGGCGGCATTGATTCCGCTGCCTTCGAAAAGCTGAGCAGCTTGCTGCGCTATGTAGATGGCGACTACGGAGACCCGGCGACCTTTCAAGCCCTGCGCAAAGAGCTTGGCGCGGCCCAGCACCCGGCACATTACCTGGCGATTCCGCCCCAGCTCTTTGAGCGTGTTGTAGAACAGCTCGCCAAATCCAGGTGCGACCATGGCGCCCGGGTGATTGTCGAGAAGCCTTTTGGAAGCGACCAGCAATCCGCCCAGGAGCTCAACCGGATCCTGCTTAAGACCTTTGACGAGGCTGGAATCTTTCGCATCGACCATTATCTGGAGAAGCGGCCGGTGCACAACATGCTCGTGTTCCGTTTCGCCAACGCTTTCATGGAGTCGTTCTGGAACCGCAACTATATCGAGAGCGTGCAGATCACCATGGCGGAGGAGTTCGGCATTCAGGGCCGCGGCGTTTTCTATGACGAAACGGGCACGATTCGAGACGTGGTACAGAACCATCTGTTTCAGGTCCTCTGCAACCTGGCCATGGAACCACCTGCCAGAACGGACAGCGAATCCATCCGCGATGAAAAGGTCAAGGTACTGAAAGCGATCTCGACGCTGGAGGAGAGCAACCTTGTCCGCGGGCAGTTCCAGGGCTACCGCAACGAGAAGGGCGTGTCGCCGGACTCGCAAATGGAGACGTTTGCCGCGCTACAACTGGACGTCAACTCATGGCGCTGGCAAGGCGTTCCTTTCTATATCAGAGCGGGAAAGTGTTTGCCGGTGACATGCACTGAGGTCATGGTCCGGCTCCGCATACCTCCCACTGTCATGTGTGCCAATGCTCTCACGCAGAACCATCTGCGGTTCCGCATCAGTCCGGATGCTGCAACTGCCATGGGAGTGATGGTGATGGACCCGGCGGAAGAGATGGTTGGCCAAACATCGGAGATGCTGGCGAGCTATCTCCCGCATGATGGCGAGATGGACGCGTACGAACGTGTCCTGGGAGATGCCATGAAAGGAGACGCCACTCTATTTGCACGGCAAGACTATGTGGAAGAGGCATGGCGAATCGTCGATCCAGTGCTGAAGAAGGCCACTCCGGTTTATCAATACGACCCTAATACCTGGGGACCGAGCGAGGTCGAACGAGTGACGCCCATGGGAGGCTGGCACAATCCGGCAATTGTATGCCACGAATCTCTGGGTGTCTCGCAAGCTGCGTAAGTCGTCTGCTCGGTTTCCGAGCACGGGTGAATTGTTGGGAAAGGGTTTCAACGCGGAGAGAACGCTCATGAACTTTGAAGTGTTTACTGATGCCGAGACGGCCGCACGGCAGGCTGCCGCGCGCATTGCCGCGGAAGCTCGGGCAGCTGTTGCCGCCCGTGGCCGCTTCATCATGGCTGTAAGCGGCGGCCACACCCCCTGGCTGATGTTGCGTGCCCTGACCGGGGAAGACGTTCCCTGGCAAAACGTTTTTGTGGCGCAAGTGGATGAGCGTGTGGCGCCTGCGGGCGACCCGGACAGAAACCTTACTCACTTGAGTGAAAGCCTGCATGCTGCGGCGCGTCCCGAGCAAATTCTTGCTATGCCGGTTGAATCGCCTGATTTGGGGGCCGCAGCGGTACGATACGCCGCGACTCTCCGGGAGATTACAGGCTCGCCATCGGTGATCGACCTGGTCCATCTGGGGCTTGGGCCCGACGGCCATACGGCTTCGCTGGTTCCAGGGGACCCCGTCCTGGACGTTACCAACGCAGATGTTGCGCTCACCGGGTTCTACCAGGGAAGGCGCAGAATGACGTTAACGTACCCGATTCTGAATCGGTCCCGGCACATTCTGTGGCTTGTAACCGGGAGCGAAAAAGTGGGAATGCTGACCCGCTTGCGTGATGGCGATGTGTCAATTCCGGCCGGCCGGATTCGGCGGGACCAGGCAGTCGTGCTTGCGGATCAGGCAGCCGCGGAAGAGCTGGCAGCGTAAGTGAACTCAGAGCAGTCTGCAGGGGAGTCAAACGTTGCGGCAGCCGCTTCGAGCTCTCGAGGCTTGTTTTAATCGACATTATTAAGAGAAATGTTCGCCGCTCCGGGAGTTCGCTAGCGGTCGTGCGCGCATCAAGAATAAGATCGTTGATAGGAAGACCAAGGTATGCCAGGAGAGATCAAAATGAGTTCTCTGGTTGCTCATCCCATGACTCAGACGGAAATTGATCAGCTGTGTATCAACACCATCCGCACGCTTTCGATCGACGCCGTGCAGCAGGCCAAATCAGGACATCCAGGCACGCCCATGGCGCTGGCGCCACTGGTCTATACGATATGGAACCGGGTGATGCACTTCGATCCCCGTGATCCGATCTGGCCCAACCGTGATCGCTTTGTGCTCTCCAACGGCCACGCCTCGATGCTGCTCTGGTCTGTCCTGCACCTCACCAGGACGCAGGCGGTCGATGCCGATTATGAAATCCTGGGACGCCCCTCGGTTTCGCTCGATGATATCCGCAACTTCCGGCAGCTCGATAGCAAAGCTCCCGGTCACCCCGAGTACCACTGGGTCTCTGGCGTGGAGACTACGACAGGACCGCTAGGGCAGGGCGTCGCGACGAGTGTCGGCATGGCCATCGGCCAGAAGTGGCTCGCCAGCCACTACAACCGGCCTGGCTTCGAGATTTTCGATTACAACATTTACACCGTATGCGGCGACGGCTGCATGATGGAAGGCGTTGCATCGGAAGCGGCGTCACTGGCCGGCCACCTGGGCCTGGATAATCTTTGCTGGATTTATGACAACAACCACATCACCATCGAGGGGAACACGCGCATCACATTCACAGAGGATGTCGCGGCCAGGTTTCTAGCCTATGGCTGGAACGTCTTGCGGGTTGGAGACGCCAACGATACCTATCGCATCGAGCATGCGCTGGAAGTTTTCCATAAGACGAAGGACCGTCCTACTTTTATCGTCCTTGACAGCCACATTGGCTACGGCTCCCCGAACAGGCAAGACACTGCGGAAGCTCATGGCGAGCCGCTTGGGGAAGAAGAGGTACGCCTGAGCAAGCGTTCTTACGGATGGCCGGAGGAAGCGAAGTTCTATGTTCCTGATGGCGTCTATGAGCACTTTGATGCTGGCGTGGGAGCGCGCGGAGCACAGGCCCGCCAGGAATGGATGAAACTCTTCGATGCGTACAGGACCAGGTATCCCGACTTGGCGATCGAGATCGACCAGATGCAGCGCCGCGAACTGCCCGCAGGGTGGGACCGCAATCTGCCCGTGTTCTCCGTTGACGCGAAGGGCATCGCCGGAAGGGAAGCATCGGGCAAGGTGCTGAA
Organism: Terriglobia bacterium; assembly: GCA_041493865.1. Taxonomy (GTDB): domain Bacteria; phylum Acidobacteriota; class Terriglobia; order Terriglobales; family Acidobacteriaceae; genus Angelobacter. Next base: position 7,915 of record JBGPZS010000030.1, on the reverse strand, counting down.
CGTGTTGGCGCAAAATGTTCCCTGGTTCCTCGGAGGCTCGGCAGATCTTGGCCCGTCAAACAAGACAACGCTGACTTATCCAGGCGCAGGTGACCTACAGGCTGCTAATCCAGGCGGGAAGACCTTACACTTCGGTGTTCGTGAACATGCGATGGCGGCGATTGTGAACGGGCTCTCGCTCTCCAAGCTCAGAGCATTCGGCGCGAGCTTCTTTATCTTCAGTGACTACGCAAGACCAGCGATCCGGCTCTCAGCCTTGATGGAGCTGCCTACCATCTTTGTTTTCACCCATGACGCCATGGGTGACGGAGAAGATGGCCCAACCCACCAGCCAGTGGAGCAACTCGCATCACTGCGCGCTGTACCGGGGCTGGTTGTGCTGCGGCCTGGTGACGCCAACGAAGTAGTGGAGGCTTACCGCTACATCATGCAGCTGCGCCACGAGCCTGCAGTTCTGGCACTCTCGCGCCAGCCGCTGCCCACTCTCGATCGCGGCAAGTATGCGCCAGCCTCCGGGGTTGCGCACGGCGCTTATGTCCTGGCCGACGCTCCTGGCGGCAAACCGGAGGTACTTCTGATCGCTTCAGGCAGCGAGGTCAGCCTTGCAGTGGACGCGCACGAGAAATTGCTGGCTGAGGGCATCCGCTCACGGGTTGTCTCCATGCCATCCTGGGACATCTTCGACCATCAGACAAGAGAGTATCGGGACAGCGTGCTGCCACCGGATGTGAAGGCCCGCGTGGCGATAGAGCAGGCCTCGACCTTCGGATGGGAGCGCTACGCCGGCACATCGGGGCACATCATCGGCATGAACACATTCGGAGCATCAGCACCGCTCAAAGAGCTCCAGAGAAAGTTTGGATTTCATCCAGATAGCGTTGTGGCCGCGGCAAAAAATCAACTGGGCAGGAAGTGAACCGTGAGCATGCGGTGGTCAGCGGTACGCAGCGGCCTGAATGCTGTACAGCTCCGAATACTGACCGCCTCTGGCCATCAGCTCATCGTGCGTGCCGACCTCCACGAGCCGGGCCCCATCGAGCACAACAATAAGATCTGCCATGCGGACCGTCGAGAAACGGTGGGAGACCAGGATCGTGATGCGGCCGCTGTCATTATTGTTCGGGCTGGCGCCGTGCGCCGCCGCGGCGTAGCGCTCAAACAGCGCGTGTTCAGTCTCCGCGTCCAGTGCGGCGGTCGGTTCGTCCAGGACCAGCAACAGCGGCTGGTCGCGCATGAAGCCACGCGCCAGCGCAAGTTTCTGCCACTGGCCGAACGATAGTTCGACTCCGCCCGGCCACGTGGGACCGAGCTGCGTTTCCAGGCCAGACGTCAGGTGGGAGACAACGTCGCTGGCGCCGGCGCGATCGATGGCCGCGACCACGGCTGACTCGTCGTCCAGTCTTGGGACGTCGCCCAACCCGACGGTGTGCCCGGCGCGGAATTCGAAGCGGAAAAAATCCTGGAATGCGCCCGCCAGACGCTCTCGCCACTCGCCGGCCGGCACGCGCGCCAGCGGCGTGTCGTCTAACAGGATCGAACCAGAGGATGGCTCATACATCTTTGTGAGCAGCTTGACCAGCGTGGTCTTGCCGGCGCCGTTCTCGCCAACAATCGCGATGACCGCGGCAGCGGGCAATGTGACCGAGACATCGTCCAGCACAACGCGTGATGTGCCGGGATACGCGAACGATACGTGGTCGAGCCGGATGCCGCGGCGCAACACTGTGGGAACCGGCAGATCGCCTGATGCAGCGACGGACGCGGCGTAGTCTTCAAGCCACGCCAGCCGCCGTGAGCCGTCCATCCAGAACCCACGCAGGAATCCAATCTCGCCGACGGTGGCGCCGATGTACGCCGACAACCGCGCACCCGCGGCGAGCACCAGCAGCACCTTGGCGGCTGGCGCGCCGAGGCCGGACGACACGAACACGATTGCTCCGACATACGCGAAGCCGAATATCGCCCACGCCAGCGCGTGCCACCATGCCGAGCCCAACCGTGCGGATGCCACCGGCGAGTACCAGCGCTCCCACGCCGCTCGCCGCTCTGTAATCAGGCGTTCTCCGATGCCGGTGACCCGCACTTCCTTCCCGGGTGGCGCGGTTGTGGCAATGGTGAACAGGTGACGGGCCAGTCGATTGCTTTGTGCACCGCGTTCCTGAGCGGACCTCTCGACTCCGGGGCGCCACGTCGACGTCAACACGGTCGGGACCGCGAACACCGCCAGCAGGATGAGAGCCGGGTGAATCGACGCCAGCAGCGCCATGGTCACGCCCAGCCGCAGAATCCACCCGAGCGTGGAAAACAGCGACATGTACATGTGGTCGAGTACGAACACCTGGTTGCGGAGCATGGACAGCCGGTCGAGATACTCCGGTCGTTCCTGATGAGCGATTGTCGCGACCGATGCCTGCAGTTGCGCAACGTGGGACTCGAGCGCGATCGTCACTTTGTCGCGGAAGCGGCGCTGCACGCGCGTGCTGACCGTGCGGAGAAACCACGTTGCGGCGGCCGACACGCCGAGGCCAATCGCCGCACCTTGCACCATGCCGGGCCTATGCTCCAGCACGCCTTTGCCGAGCAGCATCAGCCACAACGCCAGCAGCGCATCAGGCAGAGCGGCGAGTTGCGATAGCACGAACGACTCGATCATCAAGCGCGGCTCATGGCGATACCCCAGCTTGCACAATCGCCACATTGAACGCAGCGCGGGAGGCAGGGGCTCAATCATCCCGGGCGTGCGATTCTGATCAGGAGAGGACGTCATACGTTGTGCCCTCCTCTTCCGGAACGTTGAAGCGCTGGGCCTGTAGATCGAACATCGTCCGATAGCGCCCGGCAAGCGCCATCAGTTCATCGTGCGTGCCCAGCTCGATGACCCGGCCGTGCTCAAGAACGCAGATACGATCGGCATGGCGGACCGTGGAGAAACGATGCGAAATCAGGATGGTGGTGCAATGCCGTGTCGCGGTGAGCAGGCGATCGAAAATTTCCGCTTCTCCGCGCACGTCAAGCTGCGCGGTCGGTTCGTCGAGCAGCACGACACCGGCGCCGATCGAGACGGCGGCCAGAGCCCGGGCGAGCGCGATGCGCTGCCATTGGCCACCCGAGAGGTCGGTGCCGCCGCTGTACCCGCGGGCAAGCACCGTGTCCAGCGCGGCCAGGTTCGTTGCTCCTGCCGACTCGAGCGCGGCGCGCACCACATCATCAGGCGCGCCTGCTGGCGCCACGTTATCGCGCAGCGGCAGTTCGAGGCGGATGAAGTCCTGGAACACGGCCGCGACCCGCGAGCGCCACGATGCGAGATCAAGCTCACGAAGGTTGACGCCATCGATCTCGATCGCACCTGACTGCGGATCGTACAACCGGCACAGCAGCTTTGCGATGGTCGTCTTGCCGGCGCCGTTCTGTCCAACGATGGCGAGCGACGAGCCGGCGGGAATCGTGAGATCGAAGTGCTCCAGCACGGGCGCGCCTGCGCCCGCAGGGTACGCGAAGGTGACATCGCGGAGACGAATCTGGCGCGCAGGCGTTGCTTCCGCGGAGCGATTCCCAGAGCGCAACGCACCGGCGGGACGCATAGCCGGCTCGAGTCGCAGCACCGCGGCAACGGGGGCAGCAGCTCCATCGAGCGCCCAGCTGAATCCGCCGAACGCGATCATCGAGACGCCAACGGCACACTGCACGTAGACAACGGCTTCCCCGAGACTGATGCGGCCATGGGCGGCTGCGCTCGCCACTAACCAGAACACCAAGACGTTCGCGGAGACCACGAGGAGCATGCTCCAGATGACAGGACGCTCGCGCAGACGTGTGGCTGCGTACTGAAGCTCGTGCAAGCGAGTGCGCCTGGCGATGAAGCGGCTAATCGTCCACCCGGCCAGGCCGAACAGGCGCAGCTCCTTGCTCGCGGGCGGATCCACCGCCAGCCGGTAGGCGTAGTCGGCATCCCTCTGCGCGCCGCGTACCTCCTCGGTGTTGCGGTCGCGCCAGATCGCGCTCTCGCGTAGAAGCCAGTGCGTTGCCAGCCACGCGCCCGCGAGTATGATCGGCGCCCACCACGCATATCTGGCCAGGATCATGGCGGACGCGATGCCACCGATCATTTCGACCATGCCATTCGCAATGAAATCCATGGAGATCGAAAGCGGCGGGCCGGTCATCCCTAGGTCGAAGTCGCGTGCGACGGTCAGGTCGCTGGTGAGCTTAGGGTCCTCCAGGTGCCCCATGCCCGGCGGGCGCACGCAAGCCTCGGTGAGCCGGTCATAGAGCCATGCGGCAGTACGGTCGCCGAGATTGGCGCTCACCGCCTGATGAATCGGGCTGAGCACCTGCAGCATCACGAAGATCGTGCCGGCAAAGGTGAGCGGACCGGCGAGAGGATCGCCGCGTTGCACTGCGCCTACGAGCACGCCCATCGCGATCGCGAACGCCGCCGGCAGGGTCCCTCTAAGGAGGAGGGCGATCCACCAAGCAGCGGCGAGACCAGGGGCCGCCTTCGCCAGGACGCCGAAGAACTTCCATTCCTTACGCTCGATCAGTGGTTGCAGCACCACCGTATTCTGCCACAGAACTGGCGCGAACAGGCTCCGCAGACCCTGAACGTCTGGCGCTGCCCTCTCCTACTACCACCATTGTTGCGTGCTCAGGTGCGATCCTGAATTCTTGCATGTGCGGTCGACCAATTCAAACCAGCAGGAAATGCCGGTAACTACCAGCATGTGATTTTGATTTTCCTATGCGTTCTGCTCCCTGAACGTGTCATAAAGAAGCAAAAAATTGCGCTAATAAATTTGGAGCGAAAGTCATTGACACGAATCATTCGACGCTCTATAGTTCTGCTCCTATTTTTGACAATTTGAATCGCGATATACCGGCTACAGCGTTTAGAAATCTCGATAGGAGGAGTTGCTGTGCTCCCTAAGCATCCTTGCTGGTTTGCGGTACAGGTAAAAAGAAGGCTGGAGAAGTCAGTTGCTCTGGGCCTGCGTCAAAAAGGATATGAAGAATTTGTGCCCGTGCATGAATCACAACGACTCTACAGGGGCGCGATAGTGAGAGAAGAGGTATTGTTTCCCGGGTACGTTTTTTGTTACATCCGGGAAGACGGGTATGGCCTTGTAGTAACCACGCCTGGCGTAATTCGTATTTTAGGCGCTGGCAGTTGTCCCACTCCTATCGATCCGGTCGAGATCAATTCTCTCCGTCTGAGCTGCGAATCCGGTCATCGCGTTGTTCCCTGTGAATTTCTAGACGTAGGCGACTGGGTAACGGTCGAGGATGGGCCGTTGGCAGGATTGGTGGGAATACTCGTTGAACGCCGCAATGAACAGCGGGTAATCATTTCTGTAACTCAATGCATGCGCTCCGTTGCGGTCGAGGTAAGCGGCTGCAGGCTGCGGCCCCTTGAGAAAAAGCGGATTCCAGCAGTTTCCGCTCCGTCTGACAGCAGGGTATTTCTTCCGCCCAGGGCCATATAAGCCCCGGCACTCACGGCAAGCGGTATCTATCAGATGGCGGTGAGTCAAGAATGGCTTATAAGGTATGGCCTCTAAGCGGACATCCGCTTCCGACTTGCTGGTATCGGATCCATTGTTTGATTTTGAACGGAGGTTTGTATGCACTACTTTGAACAACTGGGATCATTTGTCGGGGATTTGTGGAAGAAGCGCGACTATGATGAGCGCCTGTTTCCTGAAGTTGCTGAAGCTGCGCTTTTGGAGTTGCCTCCGAATGAACACACTTCGTTTGCGGATACCGTCAATTTCGGATTGACAGTGAATCCTTTCCCTGCGCAGTCCGATCCCGCTGCATCCTTTGGCCAGCCTCCTTTGACAGCTTATACAGGACGCGATTTTGAAATCCAGGTGCTTTTCTGGACAGGAACAACTCCCACGATCCATCAGCACGCGTTCTCCGGGTCTTTTCATGTGCTGCATGGTTCCAGTCTGCACATTACGTGGGAATTCGATCTGCAGGAAAAGGCACTAAGCCACCTGCTATACGGCAATCTTCGTCTGAAGAAGGCAGAACTGTTGCAAGCGGGAGATCACCGGCCAATCATGGCCGGCAGCCGTTTCATTCATACGACCTTCCATTTAGAGACACCCACGGTTTCGATTCTAGCCAGGACCATGAGCGAAGAGTCGGAGCGTCCGCAATATGCCTATGATCCTCCCACTATCGCTTTCAACCCGCATGCGGTAGCATCCGTTCAAAAAAGACAGCAGATTCTGGCCATGCTGGTTGCCGGCGGTCGGCGGGCGGACTATTGCAGCTTTTTGAAATCCTTATTGGCAGACTGTGACACACTGGCTGCATTTCGCTATTTGCGACAGGCGGCAGCATTGATAGAAGACAACCGTGAATTAAATGACGTGTTGCAGAGCGCCCGGACGCACCACCCGAAATTGATAGAGAAAGTGGCCCCTGCTTTGAGTTACATGCGTCGTCAATCAGGGATCATCCAACTGCGCGAGAAAGTGTCAGACCCTGACTTGATGTTTTTCCTGGCTCTTGTGGCCAACATCCCAGATCGGCGAGTAATTCTGGATTTGCTTCAGGACCGCTATTCTTTGACGGACCCGGTAGCAAAGTTCTTATACTTCATGAAGCAATTGTGCGTCAAAGACTTGCTCGGGGAGCTCTTCGAGGATGAATGGTTCTTTATGCTTGAATGCCTGCTTAGGAGTATGACTAACAGCAATGTGATTGAACACGCTTTTAGAGAAAAGTACGGCGAAGGGCAAGCTATCGATCACAGGACCATGATCCAAGTCCTGGCGGTTTCGATTCCCCGGTTTTGGCTGCTCCAGAATTTGTTTGAGGATGTTTCGGCAACACAATTCATGGCCATGACGGCGTGATGGGGCTGACGAATGCGACGTGTGAGATCAGCGTTCTAGCGCTCCACAAACATAATTGTGGAACAAGGTCTCACAGGTAGTCATTTCGGCACGGCGTGAATACGTCCACGACAACTGAATCTTCCAGCGCCGCTGCCTGATGCTCAATGCCTCCCCGCACCACAAAGCTGTCTCCCGCGCCCACCGCAAAGGTTTCGTTGCCGATCATGATCGAGAGCTTCCCGGTCACCACAAAGACAATCTGGTCGTGCGGATGCTGATGCCGGGTCCCAACCCATCCCTTTTGCATCCGGTGCTCGGCAAGGAAAAGCTTGTCGTTATAGGCGCCCACGCGACGCAACAATCCTGGCTCGGGAGAGTGGACGGCCACGTCCGTTGATCTGACAACCGAAAAATCTGGAAAAGTCTGTTTCGCTGTGCTCATGCTCATTCCACCTTGTTCAAAGGGATCACCTTACCAGTGTGGTTGCCGGCACCGGCCTTTGCGCTTCTCCAATGGCAGCCAGGTAGCGCCGGGCTGCAAGGGTGATTTCCAGACTGTCGCCCGATTGCAGCGCCGACGGCGAGACTAGTTCGCCGCCTATACCCAGCGCCGCGGCGCCCGCGCGGATAAAATCAGCCGCCGTTTCCAGGTTCACACCGCCCGTGGGGATCATTGGCACCTGTGGTAAAGGCCCCTTGAGCGCCTTGATATACTTCGCGCCACCCACATTGCCGCAGGGAAAGATTTTCACAAAGTCGCTGCCTGCTTTCCAGGCAGTGATTACTTCCGTAGGCGTCAGCGCGCCAGCCATTACCAGCGTGCCCAGGCGCTTGGCCAGCTGAATGGTCTCAAGGTCAAGTCCCGGGCTCACAATGAACTGTGCGCCGGCATCGATACAGCGCTGGGCTGTTTCCCCGTCCAGCACCGTGCCCGCACCGATGATTACATCTTCTCCTAACTTCCTGACAAGTTCTGCAATCACATCGAGTGCGCCTGGTACTGTCATCGTCACCTCTGCAATGGGGATGCCGCCCGCAGTTACGGCTTCCACTGCAAAGAAAGCTTC
>JBGPZS010000168.1:0-7825 GCA_041493865.1 Terriglobia bacterium | reverse complement strand
GCCCTCGTGTATGCCCCAGTCATTGGCGCTGCCGTGCGGGCTCATCACGTAGCTCAGCCCGAAAATGGCAGCCACCAGCATCCCGTGAAAGCCCACGGAGAGAAGCAGCGGCTTCCGCCACTGCTCCCGCTCGTAAAACAGGTTGGCCCGGACGTATGCCATAGCCTCCGCTTACTTCTTGTTCGGTTGGATCGGTTCGGTCACGATGCTCACGTTGGTGATTCCCGCCGACTTCACCGCGCTCATCACCGTGGCAAACGCCCCGAACGCCACGTTTTCATCGGCCCGGACGTAAACCGCCTGGCCGCGCGGGTCGCGGAATTTTTTGCGCAACCGGTCGCCGATCTCGTCCAGCCTTACGTGGTCGTTGTTCAGGTAAACTTCCTGCCCTTTGGTGATGGAGATGACCAGCCGCTCCTCGGACACTTCTTTCACCACTTTCGTCTTGGGGACTGAGACCTCAATGCCCGATTGCAGCACCGGCGCGGTCACCATGAAGATGATCAGGAGCACCAGCACAACATCGACGAAGGGCGTGACGTTGATTTCCGAAAGCGACGTTTCCGTGCGGCCGTTTTTTGCCGTGAATGCCATCAGCGAACTCCCGTGGTCACCCCTGTGGTGCGTTCGATGAAGTTCAGCATCTCCATGGAGAAATCGTCCATGCGCGCGCCGAACTCACGCATGCGGTGGGTAAACTGGTTATAGGCGATCACGGCCGGAATCGCGGCAAACAAGCCGGCGGCGGTGGTGATGAGCGCTTCAGAAATTCCCGGCGCGACGGCGCGCAACGTGGCCGCTCCGGCATCGCCCAGGCCGTTGAACGCGTCAATGATGCCCCAGACCGTGCCAAACAGTCCCACGAACGGCGCCACCGCGCCGGTGGTGGCAAGCCAGGGCAGCTTCCGCTCCAGGCGCGTGAGTTCTTCTGACGACGCGATCTGCGCCGCGCGCTGCACTGCCGTGATGTTGGTGTCGCCCTGGCGGCGGTATTCGTTATAAGCATTGTCAAACACTGCTACCAGCGGGCTGGGTTTGAACTGTTCAGAGATGGCGGCAATGTCCTGCAAGCGCTGCGCTTTGCGGAACGCGCGCAGGAACCTTCCGCTCTGCGCCCGCGCCCGTTTGATCGAGCTCCACTTGGTAAGAATCACTGACCAGGACATAACGCTGAAAATCAGGAGTATGACGAGGACCGCCTGCGCTACGGGCCCGGTCTGCCGTATCAGGTTGAAGATCTCCCCACCGATAATCAGGCCAACCAGAGAAAAATTTTGGATTATCATTGCAAAGTCAACCGCCTCTATCAGTTAACTCTTGACCGTAACACCATGTGCTGCTCACGTCAAACGGGTGAATCCATTGGCTAAACAGGGTTACGAAAGGGTTAGAACTTGAGAACAGGTCGAGGGGAACGAAACCCGTGCACGGATCAAAAAACTCGGTGCCTCTTCGGCATGCGCATGCACCGCATGGGTTTCATCGTGGAATCAGGCAGATGGGCATCCACGGCTGTGAGGCCGAAAAGTTTGACTGCGCGTAAGGCGTACTTATTGCACTGGGAGGGGATCGCTGCCCTCTGCCCTTTCCTTGATCTTTGCGAACACGGCCTTCACTACCCGGTCGCAACGCACGGCGTGGAACTGGTAGAGGTCGGTGGCGCGACCCTTGGCGCGGGCGTAGAGTTCTTTTCGTAGCATGGCGTGGGCGCGATGCAGCCGGGTTTTCACCACCGCATCGCTCACGCCCATGCTTTCGGCCGTTTCCGCCACGCTCATCTCTTCCACTTCACGCAGCATTACTACCGTCCGGTAGGCTTCCGGCAGATGGTCAATCGCTTGTTCCAGCAGTTCACGCGCTTCAGCGGTCGCGGTGCCGGCCTCCGGACTGGGCGCCGAAGATTTCAGAATGGACATGGCATCTCCGTTCGAGGGCAGGGCGTCGAGCTCTTCCATCCGGCCGCGGCGGCGCTTGCGGGCCAGCGCTTCATGGATGGCGATGCGTGTGAGCCAGGTGGAGAACGCCGCTCGGCCCGCAAATTGGTTCAGGTGTTCATACGCGCGCACGTAGGCGTCCTGCATTACGTCTTCGGCCTCGCCGTCATCGCGCAGGATCACGCGTGAAATCCGGTAGAGGCGCTGGTTGTAACGGCGCATCAGGATCTCAAATAGAGCGGTTTCGCCGGCGAGCACGCGGGCCACTACTTCCTCATCACGAAGTTCGCTTTGTGCCGTTGCCGGAGCCAGCGTGGTACTCATCTGGATTCCCTCCACAATCAATAGAGGCACTTGCGGGCCAAAGGTTACAATTTTAACTCCTTTGGAGGCATAGAAATGCGCGCATCGCCCGCTGCCTTAAGCATAACACTGGTTGTTTCGTCCCTGGCTTGGGGGCAGAAGCCGCAAAACAGCGGGACTGAGGTGCAGCTTCGCGGCGTCAGCGCCGTCTCCAACAAAGTGGCCTGGGCCAGCGGCGCCGGTGGAACGGTGCTGCGCACCGTGGATGGCGGCGAGACGTGGCAAAAGCTGGACATCGTTGGCGCCGAGTCGCTCGACTTTCGCGATATTCAGGCCTTCGACCAGAGCACCGCGTTCGTCCTCGCCATCGGCCCGGGCGAGCAGTCGCGGATCTACAAAACTGCCGACGGCGGCAGGATCTGGCAGCGGCAGTTCACCAATAAAGATCCCAAAGCGTTCTACGATTGCTTTGCCTTCTGGGACAGCACGCACGGGATCGCGCTGAGCGACTCTGTCGATGGCAAATTCCCGCTGATCTCAACATCGGATGGCGCAACCTGGACTCCGGTGGCGGTCAAGAAAATGCCCGCCGCACTGCCCACGGAAGGCGCTTTCGCCGCCAGCGGCACCTGCATCGCGACTTACGGCAAGAATGATGTCTGGTTCGGTACCGGCGGCCCGGCAGCGCGCGTGTTTCACTCCCCTGATCGCGGACAAACCTGGACTGTGGCCGAGACGCCGATCATCCATGGCGCCGCCACGCAGGGTGTGTTTTCCATCGCCTTCTGGACCGCCAAGGACGGCGTCGCCGTAGGCGGAGACTATAAGGAACCAGCGCTAGCAGAAAAAGTGGCCGCCTTCACCCACGATGGCGGCAAGACCTGGACGCTTCCAAAACATCAGCCCTCCGGGTATCGTTCAGGTGTGGCAGTGGTGCCCTTTCCTGGACCGCCCATTTTTATTGCCGTCGGCACAAACGGAGCGGATCAGGCACACAATTGGGGAGAATCCTGGCAACCGCTGAACCAGCGCAACTATAACGCCGTTAGCTTTGCCGATCCTAGCGCAGGATGGGCCGTAGGTCCGTCGGGGTTGATCGTGCGCTTTCCCGCCTTTTTCCCGGCCGCTAATAGCGCAACGAAAGCCCAAATCGCGCACTGAGGCCCTTATTCATGTGACCTGGCGGGCATTTTTTTGCGGACGCGGAACAAGCGCGGTATCATTCCCTCAATCGTTCAAGAGGATGGATTTCATGGCTCCGGCGCCTGGTACAACAGCAATCGTGGATGTAACTGGCTTTGACCTGAAGCAGGCTCCCTGGCATTGTGACCAGCTGGAGCGCGGCAAGGTGCTGTTCTTCAGCCATGTGCCATTCGATTTTCCGGACGCCGACCGCGAATTCCTGCTCTCCCAGAAACAAACCGGCTCGCGCTTTCATAAAAACATTTCCTACCGCCCGGCCAGGGACATCCTCAAGGGTGTGGACGACAACTCTCCGGATCGGGAGCGTATGAATACAATCATGCGTAACTTTTCCGGCGCGGTGATGCGGTTCGTCTCGCAGTTTCTGGCCCCGTATGCCGGAAAGATGAAGCTGGATTTTGCCAGCTTTCGTCCGCTGGAAGAACAGGGACGCGACCTGGCCCTGCACAAACGCAATGACCTGCTTCACGTCGACGCTTTTCCCACTCGGCCCACGCACGGCGCGCGCATCCTCCGCGCGTTTGCCAACATCAACCCGTCGGTTGGGCGCGTATGGAATGTGGGCGAGCCGTTTCATGATTTTCTGCCCAAGCTGATGCAGGTGAAGAAAATCGGGCCATCGACCAGCGGGCTGGGACGCGCGCTGGCCCACATGGCGAGCAAGATTGGCCTTCCCGTCCCCGATCGCTCGCCCTATGACGAGTTCATGCTCTACCTGCATGACTGGCTCAAGGAAAATTCTGACTTTCAGCAGAACTCGCCCAAGCAGGAGCTGGTGTTTCCTCCGGGCAGCTCATGGATGGTCTACACAGACGGCGTACCCCATGCTGCCATGTCGGGCCAATACGCGCTGGAGCAGACTTTTATTGTTCCCAGAAAAGCGCTGGTCACGCCGCAAGTGGCGCCGTGCCAGGTGCTGGAAGACGGCAACTACGTTCCGAAGATGGCTGTCTAGGCCAGGTCCATCGTAGCTGCCAGAGTTGCTGGTTCTGTGAGAGTGGAGCAGGCATTGATGCGCTATCAAGCTTGCAAATTGCCGGCTTCAGCCGCTGAATCGGTTACTTATTTCCCGGAAATGCCCTAAGAAATTCGCCGCGACCGCGCCAGTTTGCCCAGGTTCATGCGCAGGCTGAAGGCAAAGCTGTTCAGGTCGAAGGTGGCGCTGCGGGTAAAACCAAGCTCCACGCGCCATACTGGCGTGGGATCAAAGGCGATCCAGCCATTGAATCCGTTCTCGCGCGTCAGACCGGTCCCGCTGGTTTCCGCCGCCAGATCAAAGCTGTTTTTGCCCTTGCCATTCCCGCTCTGCCCTTTGCCGACAATCTTGCTGAAGATTTTCTGATTGCCGAAAGGCACGATCTCATAGCCGGAGCCGCCCACTGCGAAGTGCTTGACCACTTCGAACTCGCCGCCTTCCTCAAAATGCGTCAACATGCCCAGCGAGGTGAAGGGACGCGTGAACAACTGCGAGTCAGGCACGGCGTTGCTCAGGCCGCCTTCAAAGAAGGGCGTTAGGCGATCGAAAGAATGCTCCACGCGGTTGGTCCAATCGGCGTTGGCGCGGCCGCTGCTGAAGCCCTTAGCGGTGCTGCCGGTAGGCGCGGCAAGAGTGAGCGTGGAACTGTAGTCCAATGTTTTGTTGGGCGCGCGCATGGCCAGGCCGAAATAGGCGTTGCCCAGCCCGTTATTGGTCACGTCCTGCGTGGTGGTGGTGGCGTTGCCGTTGACCTGTGTGGTGGTTGTCTGCGTGTTGGCAAAGTACACCGGCATGCCGGCAAATATCCCGAAATGCTTGTTGAAGTCATAGCCGACATTGGAATCCAGCTTGAACATCTTGCTGTCAGAATTCAGCGAACCCTGAAAAGCTTCAAACCCGGTAAAGCCTTTTTGCGCTTCGGGCACGGGTTGGTACTGGCCAAAGGCCGGAATGGTTACAAGTGAGGCAATCAGGCAAATAAACTTCTGCAGCAAACGGTTCACTGGGGCGCTCCTTGAAGTCCATGGATATTCTTGCTTCTCCTCAACCAGGGAGCAATTGACCTAGGTGTGTTGTCCTTGCGCCGCAGGGCGATACCCTTTTGGGTTTCGCGCCAGGGCTATCAAATGCCTGGAGCCAGGACTCATGGGTCCCAAGTGTCTCGGTTCCGCGCCCGGCCCGGCATTGGATACAATGCTCGGACTATGAAACTGCTCAGACTCTCCATCTTCTTTATCGTGGCGTCTTTGGTGGGCGCGGCGCAGCAGGCGCCGGTCGTCATTCGCGCCGGAACGTTGCTGGATGGCAAAGGCCATGCGCTGCACAATGTCTTGATCGTGGTGCAGGATGGCAAGATCGTTCGCGTGGATCCGAATGGCAAAGACCAACGGTCACAGGGGACGATTTTTTACGATCTCAGCCGGCTCACGGTGCTGCCGGGATGGATTGACGTCCACGATCACATTACATGGCACTTCGGCCCCAACGGCCTACTGGAAGACAAGAGCGAGACGCCGGCGCAGGCTGCGCTGGCCGCGGCCGGCAACGCTTATGCCACGTTGATGGCCGGCTTTACTACGGTACAGAGCCTGGGATCGCCCGAAGACAAGGGGCTGCGCGAAGCCATTGCCGGCGGCGCGCTTCCTGGGCCGCGGCTGTTGACCGCGCTCAATCCCATTGAAGACACCAGGCTCACGCCGGAGCAGATTCGCGCGGCGGTCCGAAAACTCAAAGCCGATGGCGCTGACGTGGTGAAGATCTTCGCCTCACGCAGCATCCGCCAGGGCGGCGGCCAGACGCTCAGCGATGAGCAGCTCCAGGCGGCCTGCTCGGAAGCCAAAGCACAAGGACTGCGCAGCGTGGTCCATGCCTACCGGTCAGCCGTGCGCGCCTCCGCCAACGCAGGCTGCACCCAGGTAGAGCACGGCACCTACGCCACGCAGGAAGACCTGGACGCGATGGCGCAGCACGGGACCTTCTTTGATCCGCAGATCGGGCTGGTAATCCACAACTATCTCGACAACAAGCCAAAATTTCTTGGCGTTGGCACCTACACGGAAGAAGGCTTTGCCAAGATGCAGGAAGTGTTGCCGGTGATCGCGGAGATGTTCAAGCATGCGCTGGCGACCAAGGAGCTGAAAATTGTCTTCGGCACGGATGCCGTGGCTGGAGCGCACGGCCGCAACGCCGAAGAATTTATCTATCGTATTCAGGCGGGCCAGGATGCGATGGACGCGATGGTTGCCGCCAACGCGCGGGCAGCCGAGTCGTTGAACATGCAGAATGAAATCGGCGCGATCGCTCCGGGCCTGCAGGCAGATATCATTGCGCTGGACGGTGATCCGCTCAAAGACATAACCGCGGTGCGGCGAGTTGTGTTCGTGATGAAGGGCGGGAAAGTTTATAAGAACCAGGCGGCGCGCTAGGCTAAGAGGCTTTTTTCTTGGCCTGGATTGGCTGCGCCTGCATCTGTTCGTGGCCAAGAGCGCTGTCGCCGGGAAACAAGATCGAAAAGACGGTTCCCCGGTCCGGTTGCTCCTGCCGGCTGTGGACGGAGATTCTTGCCCGATGCTTTTCGAGAATCTCGGCGCTTACCCACAATCCCAACCCTGTTCCAGTAATGTCCTTGGTGGTAAAGAACGGTTCAAAGATCTGCTTGCGGGTTTGGGCGGACATTCCGTGCCCGGTATCCGCGATGGTGACGCGCACGCCAGGCGCGCCGGTACGCCAATCCGTGGCGTTGCTCACGCGCACAATGATCTTTCCGCCTGTAGCGGTGGCGTCCATGGCATTGCTGAGCAGGTTGGTGAACACCTGGCGGACGTCGCTTTCATAACACAAGACGGGCCTGGCATTGCGGTATTGCGTCTCCACGCTGATACCGGCATTGACCAGGCGTCCGTGGAAGAGAGTGAGCACGCCCTCCAGAATTTGCGCCAGTGAAGCTGTCTTTGCATTAGTAGATTGGCGATGAAAGCGCAGAGTCTGGGTCGTGATGGTGGCTACTCTCGCCAGCTCTTGCTGCGCCATGCGGACGTAGGTCCTGATCTCGTTCGGTATCGACTCACTATCGATGAGGTAAAGCAAGTTGGTTACAGCTTCCAGAGGATTGTTGATCTCATGGGCAATCGAGCTGGCCAGCCGGCCCACGGCAGCTAGTTTTTCCGTTTGCCGCAACGCGCTTTCCGCGCGTTTGAGTTCGCTAAGATCGACCATGAACGACGCTACTTCCGCCGCATGCCCTGCTGTTTCGGCGAGCATGGCCGCGCCCATCAGCAATGGGATCCGCCGGCCATCCTTGGTGAGGTATTCCTTCTCATAGGGCTGGGAAATGCCAAACTGCTGCAATTGCTGCACCGCGCAGGCGTCCAGCTCAGCATATTCGGGAGGCGTCAGGTCGGTCCAGCGG
>JBGPZS010000414.1:0-4172 GCA_041493865.1 Terriglobia bacterium | reverse complement strand
GCGCCGCGAAGCTGGCGCTGCAGCCCGATGAACACTATCTTTGGAGCAGTTACTCCGGTAGCGAATCGGGCATGGCCGTGCTGTCAGCGGCAAACCTGCAACTGGCTGCGCGGATACCTTTGCCCGCGGGCCGCCATGATTTCGCTTTCAACAGTGACAGCCGCTTTGCATTTGTTACCAACCCGGGCGCCGCATCCGTTTCCATCATTGACGTTGCCCGTCTCACCCAGACGAAAGAGCTCAAGACCCAGGCTCCCGCTTCATCGATTGCATACTCGGCTGCTTCCCAATCTGCTTACGTAACCACCACCAGCGGAAGCATTCTTGCCCTCAGCGAGCACGGAGAAATTGTTAGCCGCATACAGGCCGAGCCCGGCCTTGCGCACATCGCTTTCTTGCGCGACGGACGCATCGGGTTCGTGTTGAATCCCGAGAAAGGACGGCTTTATGTGATTGACGCCGCGCGCAATGTTCTGCTGCAAACTGCGCCGATCAACGCTGCCCCGGAGCAAATGGTGTTTTCCGACCAGTTGGCTTACATCGTGCGCCGTGACAGCGACCTCATCGAGATGGTGCCGCTCGATCAAATAGGTGCGCCTGGCGCCGCCGTTTCCACGGTGGACCTTCCCGCCGGACGCAGCGCCTTCTCCCACGCATCGGCTGATGAGTTGACGAAGACAATGGTCCAGGCGCCCGGAGAGAATGCCGTAGTGATTGCGAACGCGGGTGATAAGGCAGTCTTCTATTATGAAGAGGGCATGGCGGCGCCCATGGGCACATTCAGCAACTTTGGCAAACAGCCCAGGTCCGTGCTAGTGGTGGACCGGAGCCTGAAAGAAAAATCTCCGGGAGTATATGAAGCCACGGGACGCCTGGAAAAAGCTGGGACGTACATTGTTCCCGTCGTGCTCGATTCGCCCCGAATGGTCGAGTGTTTTGCGGTCCCCGTCGGGGCCGATGACACGGGGCCTGCTGGAACTCCCGATCATCGGTGAGAGGGCTCCTATGACTAGTTTGGCTCCTGCGGCTTACCGGCACTCCGGCTGGAAAGAATGAGACGCCAGGTCCACGCACACGATCTCAGCCTTGGTGGAGCCGATACGGCGGTTGGGACCAAACGTAATGCCGGGCAGCATGCCGGTCCTGAATTCGCGCAGTTGCTCCAGGCTCAGAATCAGTTTTTCGCGGGTAAGATTCCTGCCGGCGCGGGTCAGAGCGTCTTCCAGGACCTTTGCGGAGCAATACGCCGAGATCTGGATCAACCGATGATCGCCGGCAAGCTTGTGGCGTTGCAAAAAGTCTTCGAACTCGTCCACCCCGCCCAGCTCCGGCTGAAGCTGTGGATAGGCGGCGTAGATCCTGCCCTGAAAGCGCGCAGGCGCCGCGAGGATACTTCCATCCAGCAGCGGGCCCAGCACAAACATTCTCGGGGCCCATGCAACGCGGTCGGCATCCTGGATCCATTGCGAAACTTCCTCTCCTCCACCGATGAAAAAAACTGTGTCAGTCCCTCGGGCTTGGAGATCGCTGACGATTTGAGCGCTGTTCGCACTCAATAAGAATTCACGTGGCTGGCCAATGCCGAGTTCCTTCCATGTAGCCTGCATTGCCGCGGACACATCGGCCTGCAGTTTACTATCGGCAATCACCACTGCTGTTTTCTCCGTTGCGAACTTGCTTTGTACCGCCGCGAAGCGCATCAGTTCCTGCTCCAATTGCTCAAAGCCCGGAAGAAGATAGAAGACTTCACGGTTGGCAGGCTCATCCGGCACGGAAAGCGCCAGCAAACCCACAAGCGGAATGTTGTTCGTATGCGCCAGTCTGGACAGGTCCTTTTCCGTTCCTGGCGCGAAAGGGGCCACCAACGCGAAAACCGGCGTAGCCACAAGACGCCTGGCGTTCTGCAATGTTATGGCGCTGCCCGCGCCTGGTGAGGCAAAACGCAGCGAAATTCGCCGGCCGTAAATGCCGCCAAGCTGGTTGAGGTCGTCAAAGTACGCGGTCAAGACGGCCCGCACGACGCTTCCCGTCTCCGCATTTACGCCCTGGGAAGGCGCCATACTGCCCAGGGTAATGCTCTTCGGTTCCACTCCTGGATCTGTGTCGGCCGATATCCGTTTCAGATATGCGACCAGTTGCGCGGCGCTTGCCGGCGATATGCGAAACCGCGGCATCAGCGCGGAAAGCTTGCCCCCCGCGGGATCGAGTCCGGTGGTGACAGCGCGTTCAAACCGCAGCGGAGTAAACACGGAGTGCTTTCTTCCGTTGGCATGAGTATGACCGTAGGGAACAGTCAGATAGCGCCATGTGATGTCACCAGGGTCCTGGCCGTTCTCGGGGCGGCCTTTGCCCTCAGCGCCATGACAGCTGGCACAAGGTTGGAGCTTTGCTGAAACTTCAAGGTCTCCCATAAAGCCCTTGATCTCTTTCCCCGAGCAGTCGGTTCCCTGGAAGTAGATCTTCCTGCCGCAGGCTTCCTGTGGCGTTAGCCGAGCGGCACACAGTGCCGACGCGTCAAGAACCAGCAGCAAACACACGCCGAGCGCAACCCGCATCAAGGCTCGCCGCAAGAGCTCAGTTCGCTGAAAGACCATCTTGTTCCAGTCTGGATCCGGGTTCATTGCCGTCTTTCTGCCGTGTTGGCGGGCTCTGCGGCCATCATCTGCTCGATGTTATGGATAAGCGCCGCCGTAGAGCCAAGACCGTAGACCCGCTTCCACAACGCCGCTTTGTCATTCACGATCAACACCATGGGCGAATGACTTTCCGGCGAGGCCGCGTCGGCACCCAGCGCGCGCAACAGTCGATTCAACTCTGTCTTCTCGCCCGTAACCAGCGTCCAGCCCGGTTTCGCGCCGAACTGCGCTCCCCAGGCGCGCAACCGCTCTGGCGTGTCCGTGGCCGGATCAACCGAGACGGAGATAAGAAAAACGTCCTTCCCCACCCGCGCACCCAGGCTCTTTTGCAGTTTGCCAAAGGTGGCTCCCAATGGTGGGCAAATCATGGTGCAGGTGGTGTAAACGAAATTAATGGCAACCACTTTCCCCCGGACCAGATCACTATAGAAATGACGCCGCTTGCCGCTCTGATCAAGCACGCTGATATCGGGTATCTGTGCTCGCGCGGGGTCGGGGGTAAATGTCTTCTTCGATTGGGTCTTTTGCTCAGAATCGTGAGTCGCCTGGCCCGCTGCACTGCGCACTGTTGTGCTCCACCACAGCGCCAGTCCCAGAAAAGCCATCGTGAATCTCACTGTGCCGTGCAAGAGATCGCCTTTTGGAGCATGGTGACCCTGGCAGGAGTCGAACCTGCGACCTGCGGTTTAGGAAACCGTCGCTCTATCCATCTGAGCTACAGGGCCACTTTTGTTTATTTTAACCCGTAGCCATCAGTTTCGTTAATCACTTACTCGCTGTGCTGCTCGCCAGATCGCCACGCTTCCTTCGGTTGATCTATGCACATTAATGCACAGAAGGTGATTGTCAGTTCACGGCGCGCCGGAGGGGAAACTCAGGGATAAGGGCCGCTGCGCGCGGCACAGATGATCCATCTTTCACGGCTCGAAGGTGGATGGATAGCTGCGTGCGAAGCGGCCCGTTAGTTCTGCAACTATGGTCAATCGGAAAAGGGGAGCGCCACCATCATTTTTTGCAGAAAATGATTGAGGCTTGGGTCTTTCCCGGATCGTCGATTTCCCCGTCGGTCAGCGCGCGTCGCGTACCCAAAGATACACTGTAGGCGCACGGTGTCCATGCCGAGGTATTCACATTTTGCGTCCCGAATCCGCCACGCGGCGTTGTGCCGCCGGGCAGAGGTGGAGTTGGGCCGGAGCAGCTGACCTGCCAGAAGTCCATCAGCTCATGATCGGCCGTGTATTTGATATCGATCGAACTGCTGATACCGGCGCACGGATCAGCGGTGAGTTGCACAATGGAAAGCTGGCCGACCTCGCCCCAGTTGTTCACGAGCATCTTCGGTAGCTCGTTCGTGAAGCGGTAGGGGCCGTTGTCAGGTCCGGCGAGCGTTTGCGCTTCAAATACGATGCGGACAATGGTTCCGTTGACTGGAGACGCTGGTGCTGAGCCGGTCACGGCTGCAGGTGGGGCGCCACCGGGTACGACGGAGTCGGTTTTGAAGCGCAGCAGCGGTCCAAAGAATCCGCCGTCGAGGCT
>JBGPZS010000436.1:0-3935 GCA_041493865.1 Terriglobia bacterium | reverse complement strand
TGATGACCAGAGTGGCCCGGTGATCGTCCTGGGGTTCAATCGAAGCGTTGGCGATGAAGCCCTTACTGAAGACGGAATGTCCGGTTTGGAAGGTGAACATTAGCATCTGTTCGTTTATGTATGTCACTACATGGCGTTCGCGCGCCGTACGCAAGGCGGCGGCAAACAGGTCAGTAGCGTCATTTGAATACAGCTTTTTTTTGGGTTTAGCCAGCGCAGGCAGACACACGGCAGCCAGCAGGAAAACAACGAGCACACGCTTGAGCATTTAAGTTGGTCCTCAGGCAAGGATTAAGCAACTCTTATGCCAGTTGTAGATCGCGACGAATGGCCTATTTTACAACCAGATTTGGATAGCACCAAGATACAGCAAGCAATCATTGGTGAATTTCAGCCATCGGGAGTGGCTGTTTTCAGCCAGTACTTTTCTGAAATCCCGAAGCGTAAGCGAGGGAGCCCTAGCGCTGCGAATATCTGCAAGGAGATAATACTTGCGCGCTGCAGCAAATCGGCATAGTACCAATAGTTTCTTCGTCACTTGTATGGATCTCTCGCTTCGCCCGAGATTTCGGAAAAAACCGAGCCTTAGGGGTTCATAGTGGCTGCGTTTGGCACTGCAGCTTAGCGCTTCACGGAGCCCTTAAGCAGCCGCCACCACTGACGTGCAAAACGCGCATCGCTTCGCGGCGATCGGTATTTCGCTCAGGCATTCCGGACATTTCTTGCTCGTTGGGTCCGCTGGAACGGTATTACGCGCGGCACGTGCTTTCCAGGCGTTCATCGGCGCGACCATAAAGAAGTACACAGCCGCGGCAACCAGCAGGAATGAGATCAAGGCATTGAGGAACACGCCATAGGAAATCACGGTGCCGTTGATGGTCGCGTTGAACGCAGAAAAATCGGGCTTGCCCACGATGGCCGCGATCAAAGGCGTGATGATATTCGTAACAAATGATGTAACCACCGCGCCAAACGCGGCGCCAATCACAACGGCTACCGCAAGGTCGAGCACGTTGCCGCGCATGATGAACTGCTTGAAACCTTTGAGCATATCCCCCTCCTTAATACCTGCCGGAATCATACAGCAATTGGCGATAAGCCTGGCCCGTCAGGTCACGCATAGGTCCTGAAGGTGGCGAATGCCAGGACACTGGTTCCCGTCATTTATAATCAAGCGTTTACACCTGCGAGGTCAGACCACACAGTGTCTTTTGAAGAGAGCGTTTACCAATTGCGGCAGCAGAAGCTGCGCGACATAGAAGCCCTGGGCCAGCAGGCTTACCCGCACAAGTTTGCCGCCACCCACACCGCCCCGCAAATCCTGGCCGACTACGGCGATAAAACGGCCGAGCAACTGGCGGACCCGCATGTTCCCGTGAAAATTGCCGGACGCATTATCTCTCTGCGCCTCCAAGGCAAGGCCGGATTCGCCCATCTGCAACAGGGCGGCAAGCGGTTGCAGATTTATGTGAAACTGGATTTCGTCGGCGAAAAAGGATTCGCTCTCTACAAGTTGCTCGATCTTGGCGACCACATTGGCGTGGGCGGCTATCTTTTCCGCACGCGCACCGGCGAGTTGACCATCCACGTGGAAGAAATCACCTTCCTGGCCAAGGACTTTCTGCCTCTGCCGGAAAAGTGGCATGGCCTGAGCGACGTGGAGCTGCGCTATCGCCAGCGCTATGTTGACCTCGTCATGAACCAGGATGTGCGCGAGGTTTTTGTCAAACGCAGCAAAGTGGTGCAATCGATTCGCCGGTTCCTGGATGCCCGCAACTTCATTGAAGTGGAAACACCGATGATGCAGCCCATCGCCGGCGGCGCCACCGCGCGTCCGTTTACAACGCACCACAACACGCTCGATATCGACCTTTATCTGCGCATTGCGCCGGAGCTTTACTTGAAGCGGCTGGTGGTTGGCGGCCTGGAGCGCGTCTATGAGATCAATCGCAACTTCCGCAATGAGGGCATCTCAACCCAGCACAACCCGGAGTTCACGATGCTGGAGTTTTACCAGGCATACGCCGATTATCACGATCTGATGCAGCTTACCGAAGACATGCTGGCCCAGGTGGCGCGCGACGTGAACGGCACGACGAAAGCCAGCTTCAACGGCCAGGAATTTGATTTTGCCGATTGGCAGCGGCTCTCCATGCGCGAAGCCATCATTAAGTACTGGCCGGAAGCTGCCGCGCCCAAACCGGAGATTACCGACTTTGCCACGCATGAATCAGTCGAGAAACTAGTGAAACGCCTGAACGCCAGCCACACGCCGCACATGCCTTACGATCCCAAAGATCCGCCGGGCAAGACCATTGCGGCGATGTTTGAGGCCGTGGCGGAGCACCACCTGATCCAACCAACCATTCTTTACGACTTCCCTGTTGCCATCTCGCCTTTGTCCAAGAACAAGCGTGACGAACCGGACTGGGTGGAGCGTTTTGAAGTCTTTGTCGGCGGGCTTGAGATCGGCAACGCCTTCAGCGAGCTCAACGATCCGGAAGAGCAGCGCCGCCGCTTTGAGCAGCAACTGAAAGAGCGTGAGCGGGGCGACGAAGAGGCCCACGCCATGGATCAAGACTACATCCGGGCGTTATCGTACGGCTTGCCGCCAACCGGAGGCGAGGGCATCGGCATTGACCGGCTGACCATGCTGCTGACTGATTCGCGCTCCATCCGCGACGTGATCCTGTTCCCGCTCTTGCGAAAACAGCAGGAAACAGCGGAAGAGTCTGAAGAGGAAAAGCCAAAGAAATCGTAGCTCCTTGCTTCCTGTTGAAACCTGGACAACACCTTTTGAAGCACAGAGGAACAGAGGAAGCGGAGGAGTAGAAAATCTGGTGATTTTGCCGTCAGAAGTGCAATCAGACCGAGAGACGCATGCGATGACACCATCCTTTGTTCCTCCGGTTCCTCCTTTCCTCTGTGTTTCAAAGGTTTTCTCTAAAGCGTGCCCCTGCCTGCCTGCGTTTACAATAGAGAGCGATGCCGACTGGCTCTGAAATTCGCGATAAATTTCTGCGCTTCTTTGAAAGCAAGGGGCACAAGCGCGTGCACTCATCGTCACTGGTGCCCGGCAACGATCCCACGCTGCTCTTTACCAACGCGGGCATGAACCAGTTCAAAGACGTCTTTCTTGGCATGGAGAAGCGCGACTACAACAAGGCCGCTACGTCGCAGAAGTGCGTCCGCGCCGGCGGCAAGCATAATGACCTGGAGAACGTGGGCTTCACCAAGCGCCACCACACGTTCTTTGAAATGCTGGGCAATTTCAGCTTTGGCAGCTACTTCAAGGCTGAGGCCATCTCGTACGCCTGGGAGCTGGTGACCGCCTCGGACTGGTATGGCGTGTCGCGCGACAATCTCTACGCAACCATCTTCAAGGGCGAACAGGGAATCCCGCGTGATGACGAGGCGGAAAAGCACTGGCTCGCGGTGGGCGTCCCCAAAGAGCGCATCTTCGCCATGGACATGAAAGACAACTTCTGGCAGATGGGCGATACCGGTCCCTGCGGTCCGTGCAGCGAGATTCATTACGACATGGGTCCGCTGGCATCCGACGAAGGCCATCCTGATTGCATGTTCCCCTGCGACTGCGGGCGCTACGTGGAAATCTGGAACCTGGTCTTCATGCAGTTTGACCGTGACAATACGGGCACGCTGAATCCCCTTCCCAGGCCTTCCATTGACACCGGCATGGGGC
The DNA here is from genome assembly GCA_041493865.1 of Terriglobia bacterium. GTDB lineage: Bacteria > Acidobacteriota > Terriglobia > Terriglobales > Acidobacteriaceae > Angelobacter. The sequence goes on along the minus strand of JBGPZS010000436.1, from coordinate 232 downwards.
TGGAGCGGATTGCCTCCGTGCTGCAGGGCAAGCTCTCCAATTACGATACCGATCTTTTCATGCCACTGCTTGCGGCCGCCGCAAAGCTTACCGGAGTGGATTTGGATAAAGAGCTGGCGGCGGAGAAAGGCTCACGCTCCGCGGCGAGCCTGCGCGTGGTCGCCGACCACGCCCGCGCGGTCACGTTCCTGATCTCTGACGGCGTGCTGCCCGCCAATGAAGGCCGCGGCTA
>JBGPZS010000111.1:0-9947 GCA_041493865.1 Terriglobia bacterium | reverse complement strand
GGGCCGCTGTGGAGGCGGGGCAATCACTGGCGGAAGTGGAATGAAGCTCTTACTTTGTGCCTGAACCCTTGAGGATCTGCTCCGCGTAGTAGTTGTGGATCTCGGCGTTGTCGCGCAAGACCTCATCATAGGCGGCTTTCAGGATCTGCTCGCGCTGGCTGCGCAGCTTGTTGCGGATGAACTGCTGCACCTGGGGATCATTGAAGTCACGCTGCCCGGCGCTTTCCTTGGCATTCAGCCGCACGATCTGATAACCAGTCTGCTGATGGCTGCGATTGTCGACCGCCGGAATCTCCTGCGTCCATTGCCCCACCTTCAGTTTCTGAATGGCATCGCGGGTGGCAGGATCAAGGTTCTTGATTTGCGATTCGGGGACCGGCCCTACTACCCCGCCGGAGCGGGCGGTATCGGGGTCCTCAGAGTACTTTTGCGCCAGTTCGGTAAAATCTTCGCCGCTTTCCAGACGGTTATAGATGTTCTGGATTTTTTTCTTTGCCTGAGCGTCAATCTGGGCCCTGTCACTGGTATGGCCGGGTTCGCTGGAAGGCTGGTTGCTGACAAAGATGGTTGACAGGCTGTACCGCGGCTCAATCAGGTTGAACTCGGCTTTGTTCTGGTTGTAATAGTTTTGTATGTCAGTGTCAGAAATCGTGACCTTGGATGCGATCTCTTTGTTCAGGAGCTTCTCAACCGTCAGGTTGCGGCGTATCTCCAGCTTGTAGTCTTCTACGGAAAACCCGCGGTCCTTCAAAAGTTTCTGGAACTGCTCCTGGGAATAAGGCGCCTTGACCTGGTTGAATTTGGTTTCCACTTCATCATCGGTGGCAACAATGCCCAGCTTCTCGGCCTTCTGGAGTTGCAACTGGTTGTAGATGATCTGGCCGAGCACATTCAGCCGCAGGGCCTCTTCCTCGGTCGTCGTGGGCTTTTGCGGAGCTCCGGCCACCTGGGTGTTATAGGTCTTGTCCACTTCGGAACGCAGGATCTTGTACGCGTTGACTTTCGCCATTACGTCTTTGCCGTCCCCGCGGCCGGGGCAGCCGATAAGCAGCAGCACCGCAACAGCCAGACTGAAGACGAATAGACCGCTCCAATATTTACGCGCCTGAATCAACAGTCGCCTCCCTGGGCAAACCAGATACCGTACGATACCCGAGTTTCACGACACCTGACTACTTTTTTGCGTTCGCCGGAGCTGTCTGCCCGTTATCGGCCAAGGCGCGGTCCAGGACCGCACGCAGCTCCCCTTCCGGCACCGCGCCGGTAAACCGCTCCCCATTGATGAAAAGGGTAGGGGTGGAATCAACGCCCAGCTTATCGCCCTCAGTCATGGACGCGCGTACCGCGCTCTCATCCTGTTTCTGTACGCAGGCTTGTAGTTTCTCCTGATCAAGCTGGTGTTTTTGCGCCTGCTCCTTGACGAGATTGTCGAGGTTTGCGAAGGCGTCCGCGCGCGACTTGCCGGCCACCATCTTCTGGTTGGCATGGACATAGTCGGCAAAGTCCCAGTACGCCTGGCCGTTCTGCTCGCCCAGACAGTTTCCGTCGATGGCGGCGCGCATGGCCCACGGGTGGATCTCAATAAGAGGATAGTCTTTGTAAATAATCCTCACCTTGTCAGCGTAATCTTTGAACACATTGGCAAAGAGAGTGGAGTGCATGTGGGAACAGAAGGGGCACTGGAAATCGTCAAAGTTGACGATGGTGACCTTGGCGTCAGTGTTACCCCGCACCGGCCTGCCTTTGACGTTAATTTTGGACATCAGGTCCTGGGAGACGTCGTACGTCTCCAGGTGCGCCAGGGTCTTCCGGTCCTTGGAAATCAAAAAGTCGTGGTTTGATGACTTGCCCCCGCCGCTGAGAGTAACAACCAGGTTATCGTATCCTGGCGTAATGCCGGGCTTGGGGTCTGAAAGCGAAACCGTGATTTGTGACGGCACGTTGTAGTGCGTGCGGATCTCAGACTGGATCCTGTGAATCACTTCCGGAGCCAACGGGTCGGCCTTTTCAGCCGGCTTGGTTGCTTCCGCGGTTTTTTTTACCGCAGATGAGTCGCTCTTTGTGGCAGAGGCAGCCTTGTCCTTGCCGGCCACAGGAGTTGCAGTGGCGCCGGTCTTTTTTTGCGGTGACTCTCCCGCGGTCTGCGCCAGGCAGGCTGGGCCAGCCAGCGTCAGGAATAGAAAAACGTTAAAAAAAATACCGCTAAATCTAGCCACGGTGGACCACCTTGTCGAAAATCTAACAGGCTAAATTATCTCATGAGAAGGTCTTGAGGACGCTCAGGGGATCAGCTTAATCAGCGGTTGTGACGAGAGGGAGGCGTTCATGGAGCCAGAACGGAACCCTTCCGTATCCAGGGCGACAAAGGTAAATCCCAGGCCTTTGAAAATTCGCGTGAACTCGGTGAACATCTCCGGCGTGAGGGCGCGCGCCAGTTCGTCTTTGGCGATCTCAATCCGGGCCATCTCGCCGTGGTGGCGCACCCGGCACTGGCGGAAACCCAGGCCGCGCAGGGCTTCTTCCCCCTGCTCCACGGCGGAGAGAGACTCCAGAGTGACCGGCCGTCCGTACTCAATGCGCGATGAAAGACACGCGGAAGCAGGTTTGTCCCAGACACGCAGGCCAGCCTGGCGGGCAAGTTCGCGAATTTCCGCCTTGGTCAGCCCCGCATCCAGAAGGGGAGCAGCTACGTGGTGCTGGCGCGCGGCGGCCTGACCCGGCCGGAAATCGCTCTGGTCGTCAACATTCACGCCATAGGCAATCGACTGAAAGCCGCGGTTCCCGGCAAACTCCTGCATTACCTGAAAAAGCTCGTCTTTGCAGTGGAAGCAACGCTGGCCATCATTGCGGACATATTCCGGGCGCTCCATCTCAGCGGTCTGAATGGCTTCGATTGGAATCCCATGCTCCTGGGCAAAGGCCAGCGCGTCATGAAGCTGGGTGCGGGCCAGGCTGGGTGAGTCGGCGATTACCGCCAGCATGTCCTGCCGCAGCACATGGTGCGCTACCCATGCCAGGTAAGCCGAGTCGACCCCGCCGGAGTAGGCCACCAGCGTGCGACCTAACCGCTTGAGCGAACTTTCAAGTTGCTCCTGCTTGGCGGAGAAATCCATCCCTAGATTCTAAACTGAAGGGCGATTGTTTTCTGCAATCCCGACCCTTCGGCAAGCTCAAGGGTCGGGATTACAGAAAAAAATCCTAGAACAGCCGCTCCTGGCGTTTCATATTTCCGAACGATCCAATGTTGGCCAGGGTGAAGGCAAACCGATACTGGTTCTCATTGCGCACCGAGCCGAGCGAGAAGCGCCGGTACTCGAAGCTGATGCCACAGCAATCCCAGTTGTAAGACGTCTGCGCGGCGGCGTATTGCAGCAAGTTAAACTCGCGGTCGAAACCGGCATTGCCAGCGACGCTCCAGCCTCTCTTGGTGGGGCTGCCATAACCAAGCTGTGCGCGCATCTGGTTAAACAGCGGCAACACACATGGGGGCTGATTGAAGATGTGCGGAATGCAGACCGGCAGGTTCTGGCCGGGATTGGCGGGATCGGGAACGTTTTCAACCGGGACGCGGAGAAAAGCTTGGCTGGCGCCGACGAAGTAGTCGCCAAAGTGAAATCCGGTATAAAAGGTGCTGGAGTTGATGCGGCCTTTTTTGGTGTCGTAATCAAGCTGCCATTCCAGATCGCTGTTGCTGGTGGTGCGCACACGCAACCGCGAAACCACCGGGGAGAACCGCCGCGGGTCAGTCACGAAGGCGATGGGAGTGAAATCCACGGTGGTTGTGAAAACGTTGCTGGCGCCGTTCTGCACGGCGCCGCCAAAATTGGGATCGGCGAAGTACTTCATCTTGACTTCCCAGGTCACAAACTCGTCCGCTCCCGCAGGGGTGCAGGACGCCGTGGAGGGCAGGGCCTGTAAGCCTACGGGTTCCTGGATGCAGTCCGGACGATCACGCTTCAAGAAGAGCCGTTGCAAAATGCCAAACTCCGCCTCATTCGTATTGGTGAGAATGTCCCTGAAGTCAAAGCGGATGATGGAAGCAAAATTCTCCACGCCATTGGTGTAGCGATACACCAGGCGCGGCTCAATGGTGTGCTTGATTTTTCTGCCTGCGATTGTGCCGTCGAAGACCTTGCTGAGAGCCGGCGGACGCAGCTCAACACTGGTGGCGATGGTCTTGCGGTTGAAGACATCATGCCTGGCTATTTCCAGTGATTGCCCCGCAGCTGACACCACCGCAAACTGCTGCTGGGAGTAAATCGTGTTGCGCAGTTGCACGTCCGGACGGAAGGTCCAGCCCCGGAAGAAGATCGGCAGGCTGAGATCAGGGTCCACGTCAAATCGGCCCACCACACCGGGAGTAACAAAGAGGGGCTGGCTGCGGCGCAGGCCTTCAGCGGCCACGTCATAGGACCAGTGGAGGGGCGTTCCGAAAACCGGCCGGTCCACTCCGGCAGTTTCAAGGCCGGGCGTGTGCAGAATGGTGATCACGTCATCGTTGTTCTTGCTCTGGAAGTTCTGATAGCGGGCGAGATACGTGTTAAAGGAAAACCCCTCGATGTTCTTCGACAGGAAAGCGACCGACTTGACCTCAGAATCCACGGCCTGGGAAAAATTCTCTGTAAAAGCCAGACGGAAGACGAACGAGCTAAGGTAGTCGATGGACGCAACGCCGCGTATGCCATGAGCGAGCGTGGCTTCACCGTTGAGCTTGACGTCCTCTCCACCCTGCTTCGTCGTTTGCGAAACAGTTTCCCCCGCCGAGTTCACTGAAGTCGTGGTGAGGCCGCGATCGAGCACGCCAAAATAGCTCAGGTTGAGGAATGACGTCTCGCTGGGGCGGAAGCGGTAGTTTTCCTGGAGCGCCCATCCTCTCTTGGAGAGGTATGCGCCACCCACCGTGGCGTCCATGCTGCGGTTGATGGCCCAGTAAAACGAATCCCCAATCACCGTGCCTTTGGTGTTGGACGTGCCAAAATTAGGGATGAGGAACCCGCTCTGGCGCCCCAGCCGCTCCACGGGAGGAGAGGCATACGGGAGAAAGAAGACCGGCACGCCCTTGAGCCGGAACGTGGTGTTGTAAATGTGCGCGGAATTTCCTACTTTCAGGATGATCTTCTCCGCGTTGAAAGTCCACTTGGGACGCGGCAGTTCGCACGAGGTTACTGAACCGTGATGCAGGACGTATGTTTCCGGCCCGGTCTGCTCCACCATCTTTCCGGTAAACGAGATGGGGCTGGACGACGTGAGCGTCACGCTCCTGCCTTTGAAACGTGCGCCGGTTGAGCCGCGTACGTCGTAGAACTTCCCTGTTTGCGAGTGGATATTGTAGGTCCCCTCGTTGGCGTTAAGGTGTATGTCGCGCCGACCACCGTTCAGAGATACATGGCCCTTGGCCGTGACATCGCCTGACGCTGAATTGTAGGTCACCAAATCCCCACGGAAGTCGTAGTCGGTGAAGTGGATCGCCACGTCTCCGCGCAGGGTATACACATCTCCTGCCTTCTCGCATTCCTGGGCATCAATGATGACCGGATGCTCTTCGCTGATCGGCAACCTCGTCTTTCGGGTATTCTGCGCTCCGGCTGTCCCGCCCGCAGGTGGGGCCGCCGCGCCCGATTGAGACGGCTGGCGCACCGCAGGTTGAGATGTGATGATCGAATGACAATTGCCGGTCTTTTCCTTTGGCTCCTTTGCGGCGCTAGCGCTTTGGTCCGATGTTTCGGCAGGTGTTGGGCTTGGCGCGGCTTGTTCCTCGGGGGGCGCGGAATTTTGCCCAGCCTGGTCCGCGGGCGCCTGGCTTGCCACTAGTGGCGCGCTGAGAATCAAGTGACAAAGCAGCCCTGCTGTGATAACAAACTTATGTTGGGAACGCATGCCGTAGAGAACCAGACTGGGCAAGTTACCACGGCAAGTTTTAGAAAAGCAAAACCTGTCCCGGTCGGGCTGCATCCCACTCCTGGCGAAATTCTCCGAACCTGCTCATGACTTGCCCGGTTTGCGGTAAGGCGCCTCCGTGCGTCCATGCTCGGAGGAACACCTCGATCCTTGTCGATCACAAAGCCGATCTCAAAGCCGGCCACGAAATCTTTGCCGGCGACGAGCCATGGCCCTCGCCTGCTCCAGAGGCCGTCTCGCGCGTTGGGAACGAACATGCGTGGCGGCAAGAGGTAGTCTCGCGTGTGCAGCAGCACCGCGCGCGGCGCCGCCGGCCCGCCGATCCAAACGCACTGGAGCTGGATTTCTCCGCCGATCCGCCTCATTCCTTCGGCGCTACGGCCCAGGATCGTCCTATGCCGCCTCCGCCAGAGCGTTTTGCCGAGATCATGTTGAAGCAGAGCACGGTCAAGCAGGATCCACCCAGGGTCATACGATTTCCCCGGCCCCAGCCCGCATACGTTCCGACGGTCGAGGAGGTCAGGCTCGACGAGCTTGAATTGGCTGGGCCGGTGCCTGAGACGCCCCGCATCATTGAGGCGGACCCCACGGAGGCAGTTGAGCCCGAGCCGATCCAGGCTTCCCCGGCTGCCGCGAGCGCCTTTGCAAGCCAGCAGATGGAATTGCTGCCCAGCTTTGCCGATATCCAACTGGAACCTGAAGAAGAGCGGACCGACGACGATCTTGACGTAATTCCCCGGCCGGCGCCGCTAAGCCAGCGGCTTGTTTCCGGGCTGGTCGACGCCGGGATTGTATTCATCGCCACCGGGGTATTTGCTCTCACGTTTGTGGAACTGGCTGAGGAGATGCCGCAGTCGCGTATGGGGCTGGTGTGCGCGCTGGCTGCCGGGGGAATATTCTGGCTGCTCTTTCAATACATCTTTCTTACCTACCGCCGCGCCACGCCCGGCATGCGCATAGCACAGCTTGAGCTTTGCACGTTTGCAGGGACAGCCACATCCATGTTCGCACGCCAGTGCCGCGCTCTGGCCAGCGCGCTTTCAGCCTTTTCGTTGGGGCTGGGCTACGCCTGGGCCCTGGTGGATGAAGACCGGCTCGGCTGGCACGACCGGATCAGCCAGACGCATCTGAGATGTCAGGCTGGAAGCAAGATCGAGCCTTTTTTTGAAACCCCGAAGCGCAGAGAGGGGTTCCTGTAGCCGGAGGAGTCTGTAGGCAAGCCACTTAGCCGCGAATGCACGCGAACACGCGCGAATAGCCTGATTCGTGTTCATTCGCGTTAATTCGCGGCCCAAAATGGGTTTGGTTGCGGTAGGGTTCCCTCCCCTTCGGCAAGCTCAGGGTCGGGATTACAGAAAAAGCTTCACGCCACCAACTGCTCCGGCGTCTTTTCTGCTGCTGCAGAATTCGCGCTGACATCGGCCGACAGCAGCGGCCAGCCTTTGCGCAACACAAATTCCAGCCACGCTCCAGCCGCCTGTGATGTGAGCACGGCGACCAGAACCAGCGTGGTATAAAACGCAGCGCTGATGATGCCGGCCTCATAGGCCACGCTGGCCAGCACAATGCCGGGACCGCCGCGAGCGTTGGTGGCAACGGCGAGGTTCGTAATGTCCAGGCCACGGAAGCCGGCGAGCCGGGCCCCCAATGCCACAGCCAGCAGCTTCAGCACGCAAGCGCCGGCCAGGAACGCCAACAGCATGGTGAAAGAAAACGATTTGCCGAAGATGAGGCGATAGCCCACCAGGGCGAAGTAGACGGGAATGAAGAGCGCAAAAGAGAAACGGGAGATGGTTTCCAGGGCGTCGCCCAGGCGCTTGCGCGAAACGGCAAATCCGGCCAGAAACGCGGCAAATACAAGATTCACATTCAGCAGACCGGCCACTGCAACATAAGAAAAGACGATCAGCAGCGTGAACGTTACCGGGGAATTGTTGGCCAGCATGTTGAAGCGGGACTTGGAAATTCGTTTCATCGCGCGCGGCGCCAGCGTGAGGCCAAGCGCGAAGTACACAAGCGTGATCGCGATATGCACTGCGATCTCATGCTTGGGCATGCCGGCCGCGCTGGCGAGCGCAGTGGCCACGGCCAGCACCGCCCATAGGCCGATATCTTCCAATACGGCCACGCCCAGCACCAGCCGGGCAAAACGGGTATGCAGAATCTTGAGATCGAAAAAGATGCGGGAGATGACTGGAATGGAAGTTACCGCAACGGCAATGCACATTACCAGTAGCAGAGATGTGCGGTTCTGCCTTTCGCCCATAAACCAGGCCAGCGGAATGAATGATGCCAAGCCAAGCATGATGAAGAAGGGTAGGAGCGTCCCAACGGAGGCCAGCCAGGCAATCTGCTTGCGTTCATGCTTTTGAAAGAGCGCCTTGGTCTCCGCGCCGGAGAGAAACATCAGCATCAGCAACCCCAACTGGTAGAGCAGTTCCAAAGCCGCTTTCTTGGGCTCCGCGGCGGTATTCAGTTGCAGCACGTTGGTATAGGCAGAGAACTTGCCCAGCACAAAGGGGCCAAGCAGGATGCCGGCCAGAATTTCACCAATTACCCGCGGCTGACGCAGACGAGCAAACAGATAGCCAAGGAGATGCGCTGAGGTGAGCAAAATGGCGAGAAAAAGTATCAGTGGGCCGATGGCGCTGGAAGGCATATTTGGAGACCGAAGCTGCTGTCTTGTCAAGAATGAGATGAAATTCCCGGCTACGGTGTTGGCTTGCAGCAGGCGGCAATTCGCTTTTGCTACCATGGATATTGATGGCACAGAACGATCAGGTCCGCGTCCGCTTTGCTCCCTCGCCTACCGGACAACTCCATATCGGGAACCTCCGCACCGCCCTTTTCAACTGGCTGTTCGCAAGGCAGAAGGGCGGCACCTTCATTCTGCGAATCGAAGACACTGATCTGGAGCGCAGTGAGGCGCGCTACGAAACCCAGCTGATGGAAGACCTGAAATGGCTTGGCATTGACTGGGACGAAGGGCCGGACGTGGGCGGCCCGTACCCGCCCTATCGGCAGTCAGACAAGATGGGCGTGTATCGGGGCTACGCGGAGCGGCTCATCAAAGAGCAAAAAGCGTATTACTGCTTCTGCACGGCGGAAGAGCTGGAACGCGATCGCGAACAAGCCATGGCGGAGCAGCGCCAGCCGAACTATTCCGGCAAGTGCAGGAACATTGATCCGGCTGAGGCGGAGCGTCGGCGCACTGCGGGTGAACCAGCGGCGATACGGCTGAAGATCCCTGAGCGTCCCATTCGCTTCCATGACATTGTGCGCGGTGACGTGGAGTTCTCGAACGAAGTGGTTGGCGATCCCATCATCGTCCGGTCGAGCGGCATGCCGATCTACAACTACGTAGTGGTGATTGACGACGCGGACATGAAAATCACGCACGTGGTCCGCGGCGATGACCACATCTCAAACACGCCGAAACAAGTGGCGGTGTATGAAGCGCTGGGGCTGCCGGTGCCGGAGTTTGCGCACCTCTCGACAATTCTGGGGCCGGACCGCGAGAGGCTGTCAAAGCGGCACGGAGCAACGTCGGTGGCGAGCTTTCGCGAGATGGGAATCCTGCCCGAGGCGCTGATGAATTACCTGGCGCTGCTGGGCTGGGCGCCGAGCGGCGGTGATCGCGAAATTTTCTCCAAAGACGAATTGATCAAAGAATTCGCCCTGGAGCGGGTGACGCCCTCGCCGGCGGTGTTCGACACGGAAAAGCTGCATTGGTTGAACCGGCATTACATCAAGCAGGGCCCGCCGGAGCGCATTCATCGGTTGGGAACCGAGGCACTGCAGCGCGCAGGCCTGCTGCCGGCCAGCGTGAATGGCAACGTTAGCGGCTGGACGCAGGGCTTGATCGATCTGCTGGTTCCTTATGTCGACCAGCTCGATCAACTGCCGGCACGGGCGAAGATCATTTTCAACAACGACGCCTCCGCCGCGCTGGCGCTTCCAGAGAATGCCGAAGTCTTCGCGAGCGACAAAGCGAAGGCGGTGATGCAGGCGTTCGCCAAGCGGGCAGCCAATGAGTCGCCCCTGACGCC
>JBGPZS010000374.1:0-4509 GCA_041493865.1 Terriglobia bacterium | reverse complement strand
GGAGTTCCAGCGGCTGGAGGCGCAGCAGCGGGAAAGAAAAAGTAGCTCCTGTTTTAGTTACGGGCGTTGGCTATTTGGCCGGCGCCCGTGTTTAGCCGTGACGTGCGGTTGTTTGATGTGCCTGGGCCGGAGCGGATGTTGCCTTTTAAAAATGTGCTGTGACATTGGTGAGGGTGGAGCGTATAAAAGGAAACTATGGGAAACAAACCAGCAGGCTATTGGGTTCTCTTGCTCCTTGCGATCGCAGCGCTAGTCGTTTCTTTCATGATTCGGTCTTCTCCAGACCCTCAAACCCGTGACATCGCCAGGTATCTATGGATGGGCTCCATTGGCTTGTTACTGATTGCTCGTTTCTTTTTTCGCAGGAAGCCGGACCCCACGCCGCCGATGCCAAGGGACTAACCTGAAGCTGACACTCCCGGATAGCGCACCAGGGAATCCTCGGCGAGGCCTAGGAAGGCAAGAACCAGATACGTCCAGCTTCAATCAGGCAGATGAAGATTCCGATCACAAAGTAGAGATTCTGGGCCGTTGTGTCACTGGGCGGCGCTGGAAGTTGGACGCCACGACTGCGGAAGTAGCCGTCAAGCGCGCGTTCCTGCCGCATGATCGTGTTGGCCAGCGGACGGTGAAAAACTGCGATCAGCACACCCAGCAGCAATCTGGCGACTTCCACGAGCATAGGGCTGCAAGTCTAAGCACGGCATTCGGCAGTCACAATCAGTTGAAAAACCTAGTTGGAGTCCCAAAGCGGCGCTGGGCGGCCAAATACGCGTGTTAGAATTGAGGCTACCTACCTTCCCATGAATGCAGACCTGGAAAGACTTATCGAGCTGGAAAAAGTTGATCGGGAAGCCCTGCGGCTGATCGAGGAGGTGGCCGGCTTGCCCAAACGGGTGGCCGTCATCGAAGAGAAGCTGGCCGAGCACAAGGCCGCGGTGGAAAAGGCCAAAACCCAGATCAAAGGCAATGAAGCGAACCGCCGCCAGTTTGAAGTCGACATCAAGGGGTTCCAGGAAAAAATCGTCAAGTACCGCAGCCAGTCTTCCAGCGTCAAGACCAATGACGAATACCGCGCCCTCATGCACGAGGTGGAATTCGCGGAGAAACAGATCACCAACTCCGAGGACAAGATTCTTGAGCTGATGCTGGCGCTGGAAAATGAAGAGAAAGCGCTCAAAGTGGCCGAGACGGAGTTGAAGACCGAGTCCGCCGACGTGGAGAAAGAGAAAGCTGAAGCGCGCGTCCGCACCGCGGAGGACGAGAAGCTGCTGGCCGGGCTGAAGGAGAAGCGTACAGAGCTGCGCTCCGGTGTGAATGACAGCGCTCTGGCCCACTATGACCGGGTGATGCGGCAGCGCAAATCCGCCATTGCCGAGGCCCGTGAACAGAAGTGCATGGCTTGCTTTGTCATGCTGCGTCCGCAGATCTGGCAGGAGATTCGCGCCAACGAGCAGATCATCACCTGCAACTCCTGCGGCCGGATCCTTTATTTTGACCCCGCCAGTGAAGTGCCCACTGAGCCGTCTCCGGAGCCGGCAAAGAAGAAGACCAAGGCGCGTCCTGAGGTCGAAGCGGAAACTGAGCCTGAACACACACATGAAACCACTCCCACGTCGTAACCTGCGTTCCTATATCCTGTTTGCCTGATGGCAAAGGACTCTCCTCAAAAAGTGATTGTGAATGACCGCGCGGCGAAGCGTCTGCGCGAAGGCCACGTGTGGGTCTATGCGTCAGATGTGGTCAATGACGCCGGCACACAGCCGGGCGCGCTGGTGCATGTGGCCGGGCCTAAGGACAGGATACTGGGATCGGCCGTGTACAGCTCATCTTCGCAGATCAAGCTGCGGCTCCTGGGGAGGGAGCTTCTGGGTTCAGAAGAGGAGTTCCAGCAGTTGACGCGGCAGCGGCTGGCGGAGGCGGTTTCATACAGACAAGCGCTGGTGCACGATTCGGACGCCTGCCGTCTGGTCTTCAGCGAGGCAGACCGGCTGCCAGGGCTGATCGTCGACCGTTACAACGATGTTTATTCGTTTCAGGTGCTCACGCAAGCGTGGGCCCGGCCGGAAAGAAAACAGGCGATCATTGCGGCGCTGAAGAGGCTCACTGGAGCGGAACACATTGTCGAGCGCGTTGACGAGCGTATTCGCGAGCTGGAGCAATTGCCGCCGATGGAGTCCACACTGGTCCACGGCAGCAAGAGCAGCACCATCTTTGCCATGAACAGCGTGCAGTTTCACTATGACGCCCTGGGGGGACAGAAGACCGGCGCGTTTCTGGACCAGCGGGAGAACTACGCCGCCGCGCTCCAATATGCGCACGGCGATGCCCTTGATGTCTGCACCTACCAGGGCGGGTTTGCCCTGCACCTGGCGCGGACTTGCAACAAAGTAACCGCCGTCGATATCTCCCGCGAGGTGCTGGAAGTTGCGGAGCAGAATGAAAAGTTGAACGCCGCCGCGAACAAGTCTGAAATCGAATGGATTGAGGGCAACGCGTTTGATCTGATGAAAGACTACGCCTCTGCCGGCAGACAGTATGACGTGATCGTGCTGGACCCGCCTGCGTTCGCGAAGTCGAAGAAGCACCTGGAATCGGCCATGCGCGGCTACAAGGAGCTGAATCTGCGGGCGCTCAGGATGCTTCGCCCAGGAGGCGTACTGGTTACCTGCTCATGTTCGTTTGCCGTGAGCGAAGAAGATTTTCTGGGCATGCTCACACAGGCCGCCCAGGATGCGCACCGGTCCGTCCGGATACTGGAGAAGCGCACACAAGCCAAGGACCACCCGATCCTGCTGGGAGTGCCTGAAACCTATTACCTGAAGTGTGTAGTGCTCTCGGTGAGTTAGAAGCTCGCAAAGCCGCTGCTATTGAATTCAATCTTAAAGGTTTACGGGGCTCTCAAGGGCCTGCGATGGCATTTATCGTAGAGAATATTTTCAAAGAATTATATTCAAACTGTTGAAAATAAAGTAAATATATTTCATTTTCGATATTTGACAATAATACACTCATATTTTATGATTCTAATGTACTAACGATTACATCTAAAGCAGTGAACAGCAGTGAACGGCATTCATCACCAACATCTTTTTGAAGGAGATTACGACCATGACCATGATTACTCGAATCGACCCCTTCCGCGAGCTTGCCAGCTTCTTTGAGAACTTTACCGAACCCAACGGTAAGGAAAAGCTGACTGCGGGCAACTTTGTTCCCCCGGTAGACGTTTATGAGGACGAGCAGAACCTGGTCCTGAAGCTGGAAGTTCCGGGCGTGAACGAAGCGGACATCAACGTGAGCGTGGAAAACGACACGCTGACGATCCAGGGCGAACGCAAGTTCGAGAAAGAAGAGAAGGAAGAGAACTTTCATCGCATTGAGCGCCGGTATGGTTCTTTTGTCCGTACCTTTAAGCTGCCGAACACGGTGGACGCGGAGAAGGTGGAAGCCAGCTACGAAAAGGGAATCTTGAAGATCACGCTGGCCAAGCGGGCTGAAGCCAAACCCCGGCAGATCAAGGTGGGTAACGGAGAGAAGACGCTCCAGGGCTAAACGGTCGTGCGGGGAAATCCACATTCCGGTGAACAACATCTGTTACGGGAGATGGAACCTCATCTCCCGTTTTTCTTTGAGTAAGTAAAGAGACCATTGAGCGAGACTGGAGCACGATATGGCGATTCGTTGGGACAAATTCACAATTAAGGCGCAAGAGGCGATCCAGCAGGCAAACGAGATCGCGGGCCAGCACGGCAATCCTGAGATGCTGCCTTTGCACCTGTTAGCGGCGCTGTTGCAGGACAGCGAAGGAATCGTTGTGCCCGTTTTGACCAAACTGGGAGTGAACGCGGCAACGCTTCAGTCCCAGGTAACGGAACGGATCGGGCGATTGCCGAAAGTTTCCGGCGCGGCCGCGCAGCCGCACCTTTCAGCCGCAATGTCGAAAGTGCTGGACCAGGCTTTCAAGGAAGCTGACACGTTCAAGGACGAGTATGTCTCCACGGAGCACCTGTTGCTGGCGACCCTGCGCGACAAGGACAGGGGCAATGAGGCGCGCCAGCTTCTTGTAGCCGCGGGCGCGGAGTATGACGCAATTCTGAAGGCACTGACTTCAGTGCGTGGCTCGCAGCGCGTGACCGACCAGAACCCCGAAGGCAAATACCAGGCGTTGGCGCGCTACGCCAAGGACCTGACGGAGCTGGCGCGTCGCGGCAAGCTTGATCCGGTGATCGGGCGTGATGAGGAAATTCGCCGCGTGGTGCAGGTGCTCTCCCGCCGGACGAAGAACAACCCGGTGCTGATCGGCGAACCCGGAGTAGGCAAGACGGCGATTGTGGAAGGCCTGGCGCAGCGCATTATCTCCGGTGACGTACCGGAGATCCTGAAAAACAAGCGCGTGGTTGGACTGGACCTGGGGTCTATGCTGGCCGGCGCGAAGTACCGTGGAGAATTTGAAGATCGTCTGAAAGCCGTGCTCAAGGAGATTGAAGACTCCAGCGGACAGATCGT
>JBGPZS010000410.1:0-4184 GCA_041493865.1 Terriglobia bacterium | reverse complement strand
GTTGCGGTCAGGATCAAAAGCCTCATAGTAATAAATTTTGCGGTTGCCTTCGGCGCCGTCGGATTTCTTTTTGCTCTCGCCGAAGATCCACTTGCGGTCGGGACGCAGATAGGTCTGCGCCGGTTTGCCTTTGATCTGGTTACGCAAAGTTTCAACGCGTTTGTTGGCGTAAGGCAGGTACCACTGGTCGAGCACGAAGAGCCCGCCGGCCAGCGCGGTGGCGATGACCAGAATGGGCACCACGGTGCGATAGATGCTCACGCCGGTGGCTTTCATGGCGGTAATCTCGTTGGATTTCTGCATCAGCCCGAACATGACAAGCACGGTCAGCAGCACGGCCAGCGGCGTGACCTGATACAGCACGGAGGGGATGAAGTTGAGCAGGTATTCAAGCTGGGTGAGTAAGGGAATCTTCTTCTTCACGATGTCTGACAGCAACTCAAAATAGGTAAATACCAGGAACAGCACCAGCAGACTGGAAAGGATGAGCACGAGATGGCCCACGAAGCTGCGGAGAACGTAGTCGTCGAGGATGAGGGGAAAGCGGGTGCTGAAAAGACGCGAGCGCCTGCGGCCGCCGTTGGCCGCGGGCTCTTCATCTTTCGAATTGAAGATTCTCGCGAACGAACCCTTGAACTGCCCGAGCAGCATCTGGCCAAGGCCCAGTTCGATGGGTATTTTGTCAGTGCGCCACAGGAGAAACGTTCCGATGAGAGCAAAGATAATGTTGGCCATCCACACGCCCAGCACTGGAGAAATCTTGCCTCCACGAGCCAGGGAAACGCCGATGATGGAAACAAAGTAATAAATAAAGACCAGAACAATGGTCAGCACGAAACCGGCGCCCTTACCGCCTTTTTTGGCGGAAAGGCCAAGAGGGATCCCAATCAACACCAGGACCAGGCAAGCGGTAGGCAGGGCCAGACGACGGTTGAATTCGATCCAGTACCAGCGGGCAAATTCCTTGTTGGAACTGTAGGTCTGGCGATACAGCTCGGGTGTGCTCAGTTGCGCCACAGGCACGGCCTCCTGCGCCGGCTTGTCAACCGGCGGCAGGCTGATGGCAATATCGGTTTCTTCAAACGTGGTAATGGTGTACTGGTCAGGAGTTCGGGCGTTGGTATCGTGGGTTTCGCCGTTGATCAGGTGCAGGCGGATGGAATCGTTGCCGGAAGCGCTGACCACGGCCTCTTTGGCGATGGTGATTTTTGGAGTGCCGGGAGTACTGATGTCGGCGTCAAAGACGTTCTTCCACACGGCAGCGCCAGAAGAGCTGCTTACATCTTCGACGTAAAGAACGTGGTTCTTGAAGCCCTCATAAAAAACGTGCGGCTGGACCTCAAAGGAAAGCTGGGTGGCAGCCAGCTTGTGCTGCAGGCGCGCCAACGCAGCAGCGGAGCGGGGCTCAACAATCACGGTATTGACCAGAGCAAGCACCCAGGCGGCAATGCCAAAAACGGCAATGATCTTGAGAAACTTGCGCACGCTCACGCCGGAGGCGCGCATGGCGGTCACCTCACTGTCCGCGGCCATGCGGCTGAGACCCAGGAGGATGCCCACCAGCACTCCCATGGGGATGGTGACTTTCAATGCCGCCGGCAGAGTGAGGAAGAAAATTTCGGCTACGCTGGGAAAAGGGGCGCTGTTGCGCACCACGGCTTCGAGGATACGCGTGAGTTCGCGCATGAAGATCACGAACGTGAACACAGAGGCCCCGATGAGCCCGTGCCAGAGCACTTCCTTCAAGATGTAGCGAGTAAAGATGCGCACGCGTTTTACTTATCAGAGTCTAGCAGATGCCGCGTGTGTTATTAATGGATTCATGGGTACGCCTGAGATCCATCTTCTGTTCCTCTGGCACATGCACCAGCCGTATTACAAGGACCTGGTGACCGGAGAGTACCGCCTGCCGTGGGTCCGTTTGCACGCGCTCAAGGATTATTACGGCATGGTGAAGCTGCTGGATGAGTTCCCAGGTTTGCACCAGACGTTTAACCTGGTCCCGTGCTTGATCCAGCAGTTACAGGAGTACGTTGCCGGGACCGCACGCGATCCTTTTCTGCAAGCGGCGGCGCGGCCGGCTGCGGAGATGAGCCTGGCCGAGCGGGCGTTCGCCATCCAGTATCTGTTCCAGGCCAATGCCGATAACATGATCGGGAGATACCCCCGCTATCGCGAGCTTTGGCACCAATTCCACGCGCGGCCACAAGATGCCCCGGCCAGCGCCCGGCGCATGGGCCCGGACGATATCACCGACCTCCAGGTGCTCTCGCAGATCGCGTGGATGGATGAATTCTTTCTTGATGATCCTGATATTCGCGAGTTGATCAGCAAAGGCCGCGGGTATTCGCTCGACGACCAGCAGCGGGTGATTGCGATGCAGCAGGCCCTTCTGGCCAAAGTGCTGCCGGCCTATACGGCCGCAGGAAAGCGCGGCGCGATCGAGATTTCAACCTCGCCTTTCTACCATCCCATCCTGCCGCTGGTTTGTGACACGAACATGGGCGCGGTTTCGCACGGCGGCCTGGCGCTGCCGGCGCATCGCTTCAGCCATCCGGAAGATGCGCGCGAACAGATCGAGCGCGGACTGGCGTTGCACGAGCAGGTGTTTGGGGCGCGTCCGCGGGGCATGTGGCCGTCAGAGGGAAGCGTGTCAGACGAGGCGCTGACGATCGCCCACGAGCAGGGAGTGAAGTGGATGGCAACCGATGAAGGCGTCCTGGGGCGTTCACTGGGAACGGCCTTTCAGCGCGACAGCGGCGGAAGACTGGCCGACCGTGACGCCGAGCAGCTCTATCAGATTTACCGCTGGCAACAGGGACCGGCGGAGATGAACGTTGTTTTCCGCGACCATTCACTCTCCGACCTGATCGGCTTTGTTTACTCGGGCGTACCGGCAAAGGAGGCCGCGGAGGACTTTCTGAGCCGGGTGAAGCAGGCAGCGGAACCGGTGTTGCGGAAGGGAAAAACGGCAGTCGTGCCGGTGATTCTTGATGGCGAGAATGCGTGGGAGTTCTACCCACAGTCAGGACGCGAATTCCTGCGGCGGCTCTATGATGGCATTCAAAAAGACACGTCGATCGCGGCGCTGACAGTGTCAGAGGCCATGGAGCGCGAGCCGGCGCCGCAGAAACTCGGCGCGATTTTGCCGGGCTCGTGGATCAACGCCAACTTTGACGTATGGATCGGCGCGCCCGAGGACAATGCGGCCTGGGACCAGCTCTCCGCGGCGCGGGACTTCTTTGCGAAAAATGCCGCCAAGGTTGCTTCCGAGCAAAAAGCCCTGGCGCACGAAGAGCTGCTCATCGCAGAAGGCAGCGATTGGAACTGGTGGTATGGACCCGAGCACCATTCGGCCAACGATCGCGATTTCGATGAGCTCTATCGCAAGCATCTCTCCAATGTGTACCTTGCCCTTGGGGGCACGGCGCCCGACGTGCTGGCGCAGCCGATCTCCGGGGCCCATGCCAAGCCGCAGTTCACGCCGCAAACAACGTATATTCATCCGGCGATCGATGGAAGAAATGTCGGCTACTTTGAGTGGCTGGGCGCGGCCTCGCACGCCGCGGACCGGCATTCTTCCGCCATGCATGGCAGGTTGTTCCTTCTGGACACAGGTTATGCCGGGATCGACGAAGAATACCTTTACTGCCGGGTTGATTTTATCGAGCGTCCGGCGGAATGGGCCAGCGGAGACACGAAGCTGGTGGTGTCGATTGAATCGGTAAGCCCGGACGGCAACAGCCCGGTCCACACGGTCCGCCTTGAGGCCGCCATCACAGATGGACAGCTCCGTGGCTGGACGTTCGGAGAGAATGGCCAGCCGCATGATCCGAAAGATTCCATTCGCGCCGGCATGGAGTCAATCTTTGAATGCCAGGCGCCGCTGCGCCTGCTGAACGCCGCTTCGGGGGCCACGCTGCGCGTTCGCTTCTCCGTGTGGCGGGACGGCTTGCCCCTGGATGCGCTGCCCCAGGAAGGAGTGATGGAGATTCGCGTTGCCGCGGAAAACGAGCTGAGCGCGCTGCCATATGCCAAGCCCTAATGTTGCTGTCGCTACGCTCCAAACCGCCACGGTTCCTTGCTGTTTCTAGGAATTTTTCAGCTCCTGACGCCGCGGGCTCGCCACGCAAGTCGGGCGAGCCCGAATCGACTCATGGCCTACATCCGTGTGGCGGTGGCTG
>JBGPZS010000083.1:0-11039 GCA_041493865.1 Terriglobia bacterium | reverse complement strand
GAGAGAAAGATTTTCGATGGTTTGCATTTCTGTACGCAACTCGCGCATGCGCGGGGTAATGCTGAACTGTGAATACGCCGTTAGCGCAAGCATCAACACAACAAGAATGTGCGTCGCCGCGAATGGCCGAAGCTGTGCGTGCTTCTGCTGGTTGTACAGCAGTGAGCAGCCCAGGAAAACCACGCCGGAGATCAATCCCAGCCAGTGAAGCTTGGTCAGGGCCACGCTGACAACGTTGCCCGCCAATGTAGTTGTTGGCAGCACGCCGAACAGGGTCGGCGCCAGCACAAACGCAAAGAAAACAATTCCGCCGATCCAGACGATCAGCGCCAGCAGCATGAAGAATCTAAGAAGAGACATCGTTGGCAAGTATAGCTGCTGTTCTGAAATCCCTCACCCGCTACCCGGGGTCCGGGATTTTAGGAAAAATCTATACCGGAACGGATACGGATTGAACGATGTCGCGAAGAATATTGTCGCCCTGGTCGGATTTCTTCAGGGTCGAAGAATAGCGGGCATTGACCACCACGCGATGAGAAAAGACCGGCACCACCAGTTGCTTGAAGTCGGCCGGCGTGGCAAAGCGGCGGCCTTCCAGGTAAGCCATGGCCTGCGCGGCCCGGTACAGCATGAGCGATCCGCGCGGTGAGACGCCCAGTGAGAGCGTTTCAATCTCGCGCGTTTTCTTCACGATTTCGAGGGCATAGTCCACCAGCGAATCGTCCACCTTCACCTGGGTAACTTCATCCTGCATGGCGATGATGTCCGCGCCGGTGGCGACGGGCTTTACGGTGTCCAGACGGGCGGCGCCGGCTTCAGAGCGCAGGATTTCGCGTTCGTTGTTTCCCTGCGGGTAGCCCATACGCACGCGCAGCAGAAAACGGTCCAACTGAGACTCCGGCAGCGGGTACGTGCCGTGGTGCTCGATAGGGTTTTGTGTGGCGATCACCAGAAATGGCTGGGGCAGCGGATGTGAATGGCCGTCCATGGTGACCTGGCCTTCGTTCATGGCTTCCAGGAGGGCGGACTGCGTCTTCGGCGTTGTGCGATTGATTTCATCGGCCAGCAGCACGTTGGTAAAGACGGGGCCGGCCTTGAACTCGAACTGGCCTTCCGCGGCCGAGTATACGGAGATGCCGAGCACATCAGAGGGCAGCATGTCACTGGTGAATTGGAGGCGCTGAAAGGTGCAATCCAGTGCACGGGCCATGGTATGGGCCAGCGTGGTTTTACCGACACCGGGAACGCCCTCAATCAGCAGGTGGCCGCGCGCCAGCACGGAAACCAGGGCCAGCCGCAGCACCTCGTCATTGCCGCGAATGATCGTGCGCAAGGCGTGCTCGATCGCGGCGGCGCGGGAGTTAGTGGTGCTGATGGAAGACTGAACTTGAGCTGGAGCCATCGACTTGGTTTCTATTGTATCGCTGTAGGGCAAAATGTGTTGGCCGTCCTCTTTACTACTATGCTTGCGTCAGACTGATTGCTCAAGCGACGAAAGGGTTGATACTGATGCCCAAAGTAACCTGTAGCTGCCTCTAAGTAGATCGCATGAGATGTAGAAAAAATGCGTGCCCTGCGCAGGCTAAAACAGCGCTTTCCCCTCTGGCGGGTCTTTCGCCGGCACGGGCCTTTTGTCTATGGCTCGTTTTCCTGTGTTGTTTGATGTAATCTTCAGCGGTCATGCGCGTGCAGGATAAAAGGTTTGGCGGATCGATCACTTGCATCAAGCAGGCGGACGATACCGGTCCCTCACCATCAAGTCCAGGCGGTACTCAGTCCGGACCATCACCCGCGGCTGCGCCGGACCCGCCGCAGTTTGCCAACAGTCCTCTCCCCGCGGCAATGCTTGCCGTGGCCCACCATGATTCGCCGGAGAATCGCCGGGCCCTTTATGAAAGCATGTTTAAGACATGGTTCCTTGTTCCCACACGGGAGGAGCCATCCGCGAAGCCCGGCTTTCATGATGTTCAACAGGACACGGCGGCCGCGTTCTCACTGGAACATGATTCCAACGGCGTGCTGGTGGCGGTGGCGTTCACCGACGAAGAGGCGCTGCGCAACTGGAACAAGACCATTCCCTGGGTTGCCCTTCAGGGAACAGGGTTCTTTCAGGCTGTGCTCAGCACGGAGGCGGAGGAAATCGTCATCAATCCGTTCGAACCTGAGGACCCGGACTCCAAGATGATCCGTCCCGGCGGGCGCGTGACGCGGTGGGAATTTGAAGCGCTTGCAGAGGGCCGCCATCCCAGCGATGAGAGTACAGAAAAGCAGGACGCAGCGGCGAAGAGCGTGCTTGTAACCATGCCGAAGCACATGCCCTCAGCCGAGATATTCAAGGGGCTCGCCACTGCGGCAAAAGCTTTTCCTGAAGTGATTGGAATGTATTTTGCCCAGCTCATTTATCCCACGGGCCATCCACACCGGGCCCTGGCGGTGGAATTTGCTCCGGACGCGACCTATGAGCAGATTGAGCCCGCCATGGATGCCCTGGAAAGAGAAGCCAAGAGGCTTTTCCCGAGGAAAGAAACAACAGACCTGTTTCTTGCTTCCAGTGCCACGGGGCAATCAATCGCCAGCTCCGGCGAAAAATTTTACGGCGCGGCAAAGTAAGCCGGCAACAAAGGGCGTTTCCTGAACAGGTCGCCCGAGGCCGAAGCCATCCAGCGGATAATCACGTCCCTGTGCAAGATTGCACAGCCAACCAGAGCAGCTGACAAGCATACTTAACATGGGTCTACCAGGGCCGTTTCAGCATTGTCAGAGATTGGATTCGGGCTCGCTTGTCCTGGGCGCCCATGAATTGGAGCTTCCCATGGTCGCACCCGATAATCGCAACGGAATAAGCCTGCTTTCAACCGGCATCGCCGGGCTTGACGATATCCTGGGCGGAGGTTTTTCCCACAACCATCTCTATCTGATTGAAGGCGACCCGGGTACGGGAAAGACCACCATCGCGCTGCAGTTCCTGCTGGAAGGCGCCCGTCGGGGGCAAAAGGTCCTCTATGTCGCCCTTTCCGAATCAAGAGCAGAGCTTCTGGAAATTGCCGAGTCGCACGGATGGTCCCTCGAGTCTGTCAATATTTTTGAGATGATCCCGGATGACAAGGAGCTGAAGCCCGAGGCGCAGTACACCGTATTTCATCCTTCCGAAGTTGAACTTGCGGACACGTCCGCCGCGGTATTGGCGGAGGTGGAGAGACTTCAGCCTGCCCGAGTGGTGTTTGACTCGTTATCTGAATTGCGCATGCTGGCCCGTGATTCTTTACGGTATCGCCGGCAAGTCATGGGCTTGAAGCGGTATTTTGCCGGACGCAACTGCACTGTCCTGCTTCTGGATGACCGCACGGGCGAAGGCCATGATTTGCAACTGCAAAGCATTTCCCACGGCGTAGTCATGCTGGAAAGTCTGGAACGGGAGTATGGAATCAAGAGACGCCGGCTGGAAGTAAGGAAGCTGAGGGGCGCGCAATTCCGCGAGGGGTTTCACGATTACACCATCAAGCGGGGCGGTTTGGAAGTCTATCCGCGCCTGGTTGCTTCGGAGCATAGTTCGGACTCCGCGCCTATGAAGATCACCAGCGGCATCCGGGAACTGGACCAGCTCTTCGGGGGCGGAATTGATTGCGGCACCAGCACGCTGCTGATGGGCCCGGCGGGGTGCGGGAAATCCACGCTTGCCGTCCGCTATGCAACTTCTGCCGCGGAGCGGGGGTTAAACGCAGCGGTTTTCGCCTTCGACGAAACGTTGAACACTCTGGTAGGCCGGGCCAAAGGGCTGGGGATGGACCTGGAGCGCCACATCAAGGCCGGGAAACTAATTCTTCGCCAAGTGGATGCAGCGGAACTCTCGCCCGGCCAGTTTGTGCACGCCATCAGCGACCTGGTCAACCAGCAAGACGTAAAGCTGGTGATCCTCGACAGCTTAAATGGCTTCCTGAATGCGATGCCGGGGGAAAAGTTTCTCGCCCTGCAGATGCATGAACTGCTGGGATACCTGGCCCACAAGGGTGTTGCCACGCTCTTAACGCTTGCCCAGCATGGTTTTGTGGGCACAAATATCAGCGCTCCGGTGGATGTGAGCTACCTCGCGGATAGTGTGCTTTTGTTCCGGTATTTTGAAGCCGCTGGAGAGGTAAAGCAGGCGCTTTCCGTGATCAAAAAGCGCAGCGGAGAGCATGAACGCACCATCCGTGAGCTGGTGATGAAAAACGGCGCCGTTCGCGTTGGCAAGGCCCTGGTGGAATTTGATGGCGTGTTGACCGGCGTTCCCAAATATCACGGCACACTTGAGGGACTGGAGGGCGTTTCTGGAAAAATCGTTAAAACTGTCGTACGACGCGCCTGACCCGGACCGGGACCTTCTTGTACTGGTGGTAGCGCCCAAGGGAAGAGACGCCATTTTGATCTGCGATCTCCTGACGAAACAGGGCATCCAGTGCACGGTTTATCCCACCGCAGAAGCTGCGCTGGCGCGGATGGATGCGGCTGCGGGAGCGTTGATCGTGGCCGAAGAGGTTTTTACACCATCCAACATCGCAGTCTGGGGAGCAAAGATTTCCGCGCAGCCCTCATGGTCGGACTTCCCCGTGATCGTCCTTACCGCTGCCGGAGCGGTCGACCCGAGCAGTCAAAAGAAAATGCTTTTCCGGGAGCCTTTGGGCAATCTGGTATTGCTGGAACGCCCGATACGGCCTGAGACCTTGATCAGCACCGTGCAAGCTTCGCTGCGGAGCCGCCGCCGTCAATACCAGGTGAGGGAGTATCTTGTCCAGTGTCGCAAGGCGGAAAAAGCATTACTGCAATCTGAAAAACTGGCGGTGGCCGGACGTCTGGCCGCCAGCATTGCACACGAAATTAACAATCCGCTGGAGTCGGTCACCAATTTGCTGTTTCTCATCGGCACGTCATCGAGCCTGGAAGAATCAAAACTCTACTCTGCAACGGCCATGGGCGAGCTGGCACGCGTCACTGAAATCGCCATCCACACTTTAAAATTTTTCCGGCAGTTGAGTAAACCGACCACGGTCTATCTTACGGAGCTTGTGGATTCAGCCCTGATCCTGTACCAAGCCAGACTGGTTTCCTCTCGCGTTGCCGTGCAAAAAGATTATCGGGCGTGTCCCCCGATCACAGCCATGGCGGGCGAACTACGCCAGGTCATCGTGAACCTGGTGGGAAATGCCGTGGACGCGATGCGTGGCGGGGGCACTTTGAATATCCGCATTGACCGCGCCCGAGAGTATTCCAATGGCTCTCGTCCGGGAATGCGGTTGACCATCGCCGATAGTGGATCGGGTATCCCTCCCGAAATTAAGAACAGGCTCTTCGAGCCGTTTATTAGTAGCAAAGGCGAGACGGGTACCGGTCTGGGACTCTGGGTAAGCTCTGAGATTGTCCGCAAGCACGGCGGAAGCATCAAGTTTAAGAGCCGGTTTTCATCACCTACGACAGGGACGGTCTTCTCCATATTCCTTCCCGCCGAGTCCGGCTTTGCGGAACTGCATGACGCTCAAGAAGTGTCCCAGATGGAGCTCCAAGCCTAGCCCTTAAGTGTTTGTTTGGACAATTAGCATTGCCCCGGGGGAATACTTGTGCAGAATTGGATAGTCAGGGGGCACCCCATCGTGAGATGCTGGATTTATGCCACAATTAATTGTTGTAGAAAAAATTGATGGTAACCCTGTTGCCTGGCGATGTTCAGAGTGTCGTCAGACTTTTTCTGCCCGTGGCAAGCTCACGATGAAAGAAAGACATAGGAGAGTTACAAGCGATTTCAAAGTCCACACGGAAGAATGCCACAAGGCCCAGGGCGCTGCGGCCGGCTTGGGTTTCCCGGCTCGTGCAACCCTGAGAGATTGAAACACTCCCGCGCGCCACACCGTGGAGCGTCGAGCTGGTTACTTCAGAAGCGACAACCGAAGTCTGGTCTTGGATCACCCACCTACCGAGGGGTCTCAGAGCTCGCCATATTGGCTTTGTTTACAAAAAACGCCGCCCTTAGAGAGCGGCATTAGTGGATCGGTTATCAATTACTGGTACTCTGCCGGCTGGCCCGTCAGGCGCTCAATCCTCTTTGCAATGGGCGGATGCGTAGAGAACAGATTGCCCAGATTGATCCCCATCAGCGGCTGCACGATGAACAGGTGCGCCGTGGAGGGCGTGGCCATCATGGGAACGCGCTTGGAATAAGCATCCAGTTTTTGCAGTGCGCGGGCCAGGGCATGGGGGTTATGGGTAATGCCGGCCCCAGTGGCATCGGCTTCGTATTCGCGCGTACGTGAAACCCACAGTTGAATGAGCATGGCGGCAAGCGGAGCCAGAAGCAGCATAAGAATTCCACCGCCACGATCACGATCGCGGTCCCCGCCGCCGAATCCGAACCACAGGCCCATGCGCGCCAGCATTGTGATGGCGCCCGCCAGGGTAGCGGCAATCGAACTGGTCAAAATGTCGCGATTCCGCACGTGTCCCAATTCGTGCGCCAGAACGCCTTCCAGTTCCTCGTCGTCGAGCAGCCGCAGAATTCCCTGCGTGACGGCCACGGAAGCGTGGCGCGGACTGCGTCCGGTGGCAAAGGCGTTGGGTGAGTCCGTTGGAATCACATAGAGCTTCGGCATGGGTATGCCGGCTTTCTGGGTGAGCCGTTCCACCACGGCATAGATGCGGGGGAGTTGTTCCCGCGTGACTGGCCGGGCCCGATACATGGCCAGGGCGATCTTGTCGGAGAAGAAATAAGAAATAAAGTTGGTGACCGCGGCAATGATGAAGCCGAGGACCATGCCGTTTTTTCCGCCGAAGTAGTCGCCCACCCCGATGGACAACAGGGTCAGAAGCGTCAGCAGAAAAAACGTTTTCAGATTATTCATAACTAAGTAGATGCGAAATCTGTTTTGAAGATTCCCGAAAGCGGAGCAGCACAAGTTTGGCGGATTTATCGGCGGATTGAAAGGATTTAGGCAAACAGGTTATGTAATTTCAGGACAGTGTTGAGGGCACGAAAGAGCGTAAGTCATTGAAAACATTTGATAGCGATCTGGCCGACCGGCGCCAATTATTAGAAATTCTAATCCGCCTCTAATGAATAGCTAATCCTTAGTTAAGTACCCTCTTGTCCAAGGCTTAATATCGTGATCGATAGGCCCTGCAAGGACAGAGCCACCCTCTACGATACTTCCGGGCTTCCATCCGCAAAGCGAGCCCTCGCGGAAAAATGCAGTTCGTCTCGAAGTCTGTAAGTCTGCAACACTTAAGGAGCGCAGCTATGAATCATAGAGAAGATGGCTTTTTCTTGTCTGAAAAAGCCTCAAAGGCACGACTGCGGGAAGCCGAGAACGCACGGAAAAACCGGGCGGAAATCGTCAAAGCCTACTCTCAAGGCAAAGTGACCCGTCGTGAGCTAGTGAAATGGGGCCTGATTACGACTGGTGGCCTGCTGGCCCCCATCCACGGCCTGAACCCCTTCGTCAACAGCGCGCACGCCCAGAGCGGCAGCGGCAACTTTACTATTCCGACCGGCGCGCCGCCCAGCCCGACATTTGGTGTGCAGCCGTTCAGCACGCCGATGCCGCGGTTTGACGTAATTGCCCGCAACCCCAGCCCGGCTACTTTCTTCACTCCAACGCCGCAGGCGGAAGCCAACCAGACGCTTCAGCCGGTTGATCCGGCTTTGGGTGGCGGCTTCGGCCCCATTGAAGGCCGTCCTCCGGGACCGGTGTGGGCGCACCAGCGCTTTACCCAGTTTGCACCGCAAATTGGTATCGAGATGTCCCAGGCGCAGGCGACCATCAATACGGTCTATAACCCTGGCGTGGCTTCGCAATTCAACTCGGGCATTGACCCCACACAGCCGCTTCCTGTGAAATTCCATCCCGGATTCCCGACGCAAAATCCCAACTCGGTGTGGACTTTCAACGGAACGATTCCGCCGAAATTGGTCATCGGCCGTTACGGCGAGCCGCTACTGTTCCGCCACCACAACCGCCTGCCTGCGGACGTTACGCAGAACAACGGCTTTGGACGGAACACCATCTCCACCCACGAGCACAACGGCCACCACGGCGCGGAGAACGATGGTTTCACGGGAGCGTACTTCTTCCCCAACCAGTTCTACGACTATCACTGGCCAATCGTGCTGGCCGGGCACTTCAGCGTGAATACTGACGCTACCGATCCGCGGGCCGGCAGCCCTGCGGACAACGGCGGGATCAACAAGGTCCCGGGTGACTGGCGCGAAACCATGAGCACGCACTGGTTCCACGATCACATGTTCAGCTTTACCTCGCAGAACGTGTACAAGGGCAATGCTGCGATGTTCAACATCTACAGCTCGCTCGACCGTGGCAATGAGGGCATCAATGACGGCGTGAACCTGCGCCTGCCCTCGGGTACCGCCAAGAGCTTCGGGAACCTGGAATATGACATCAACATCATGCTCAATGAGAAGGCCTTCGATGCAAGCGGCCAGCTCTTTATGGACATCTTCCAGTTTGACGGGTTCCTGGGCGACCTGATGTGCGTGAACCTTACGTACAAGCCGTTCTTCGAGGTGGAACGCCGCAAGTATCGCTTCCGCATCCTGAACGCCAGCGTCTCCCGCTTCTTCAAGTACGGCCTCTCGGATGGCTCGCCGATGATCCAGATTGCGAACGACGGCAACCTTCTCCCGGTGCCGGTGACGCAAACCATCTCCGACGAGCAGGGCATCGCCGAGCGCTATGACTGGGTCATTGACTTCTCCCGCTACAACATCGGGGACAAAGTCTGGATGGTGAACGTGGCCGAGCACCAGAACGGAAAGAAGCCGTCGGCGGACCTCTCGCTGGCCAAAGCGCTTTCCGGCAGCTCGAACGATCCTTGTGTCGGAAAGTTCCTGGAATTCCGCATCGTGCGGAACCCAGCCACGCCCGACGTGAGCCAGGTTCCTGCTGTTCTGATCCCGAACCCCGACCTTTCCAGCATTCCCGTGGCGCGGGAACGGACGTTCAACTTCGGCAGCGGCGCCAGGCAGACGATTAACGACGACGTTACGTCATTCGTTGGTCCCTGGGGCGTTGCCACCGATGGCGGAAAGACGCTCAACGCCAGCTTTGGCCGTGTTTCCGCGGCCCCAAGGTTCGGCACCCGCGAGGTCTGGACGCTGCAAAACGGTGGCGGCGGTTGGGACCACCCGATCCACATCCACTTTGAAGAAGGCCAGATCCTGGCCCGCAACGGTAGCGCCGCTAACGTTCCGGCCTGGGAGAAGGGCCGCAAGGATGTGTATCGCCTGCGTCCGGGTGGAAGCGTCACCATCACTATGCAGTTCCGTGATTGGGGTGGAATGTTCATGGAGCACTGTCACAACACAGTGCACGAGGACAATGCCATGCTCGTGCGGTGGGAGATCAATGAAGGACAGGCTCCGTTCCTGAGCCCGCTCCCGACTCCGATCCCGAAACCGCAGGGCGTGACGTTCATTCCAGCGGAAGAAGTCGCTCCCACTGCGCTGTAATTGGCGGAGGTAGCAAATAAAACCAGGCTGGCGGCCCGTAACGCAAGGTGCGGGCCGCCGGACCTGATTCAATTACAGAAATCAAAAGTAGTATTGGGCAGCAAGGAGCGAACATCCATGCGACGGAAACGCTGGGCGGGCTTCGCCGCGGTCACCGCCATCTTCCTGACCGCAACCGTATTCATCACTATCGGCTCTGCGCCGGCAGCGGCCGAAAACGCCCGCTGGGGCGCGAACTACTTTCCCAACGTGACCCTGACCACGCAGGATGGGACCAAGGTCCATTTTTACGACGATCTGATCAAGGGCAAGATCGTCGTCATCGACCTGATCTACACCCACTGCGTGGATGCGTGCCCTCTGGAAACCGCGCGCCTGGCCCAGGTGCAAAAAATGCTGGGCGACCGCGTGGGCAAAGACATCTTTTTTTACTCCATCAGCATTGATCCCAATCGCGACACGCCCAAGGTCCTCAAGGCCTATGCGGAGAAGTATCACGTAGGCAAAGGCTGGACCTTCCTCACCGGCAAGAAGGCGGACATCGATCTGATCAGCAAAAAGCTCGGCCTTTACAGCGAGCCTGACCCGAACGATAGCGACGGTCACACGCCCAGCGTCCTGCTCGGTAATGAGCCCGCGGGCCAGTGGGTGCGCAACTCCGCCACTGACAATCCGCGCTTCCTGGCCATCATGATCGGCGACTTTCTTGATGGCTGGAAGAATTCGAAACCTGTAGACGCCAAAGTGAGCTACGAGCAGGCGCCCAGAATCGACATCAGCGATAAGGGCCGTTACATCTTTACCACGCACTGCGCCGCCTGCCACACCATCGGCCATGGCGACAAGATCGGCCCGGACCTGCTGGGCGTGACCAGCGTGCGTGAACGGACCTGGCTTGCGCGCTTCATCTCCACGCCGGACAAAGTTCTGGCGGAGAAAGACCCCATCGCTACGGCACTCTTCAAGAAATACAACGAAGTCAACATGCCCAACCTGCGTTTGGCGGACGTGGATTTGTACACCTTGATTGACTTCCTGGAGCGCCAGACCGCCGCGCACGACAAAGAAAAGGAAACAGCGGGCGCGGAAAAGACCGGAGCGGTAAAGACTGAGTCCGGACAGCCGATGCGCTAGTACTGGCGGAGCCTGCAACTCACGCCGGAACGCCCTTCAGTTGGCTGCGCTCGACCGACTTTTTGCGGCTGAGGGCTCCGCAAAAACTTGGAGTCCCTCTCCCAGTCGGGCGTATTCATGCAGGCGGCTTCGGCCGCCTGCACGTGTTTTGGGATGTTTACGTCTTCTCTGGCCGCTCCAGAGCGCTCCTGATCGCCAGCAGCTCGCTTAGGACCCCTTCAAGATCGCTGAGCGGCAGCGCGTTGGCGCCGTCTGACTTGGCTTCTGCCGGATTGTCATGCACTTCCATGAAGACGCCATCCACGCCCGCCGCCACCGCTGCGCGGGCCAGCAATGGGATGAACTCCGGCTGGCCTCCTGATACCGCCTTGCCGCCTGCGCCCGACGACGGCAACTGCACCGAGTGCGTGGCGTC
>JBGPZS010000282.1:0-5509 GCA_041493865.1 Terriglobia bacterium | reverse complement strand
GCGCCCAGAGTGGCCGAACGCAGTGCGGCGTGGACCGAGATTGGATCGGAGCTGTAACCGTCATTGATGATGCGAATCCCCTGTGGTGACGACCACAGTTCCATTCGCGTTGCCGTCGGCGAGTAGCCGTCGAGAGCTGTGGCAATTTCCTCCAGCGGCACACCTAAAAGCCGGGCGGCAAAGGCGGCATAGTGCAGGTCTGCGATGATCTCTGGCGAGCGCGTCTTCACCAGCACGCTTCGCGTTCCTTGCGACGGAATGCTCAGCTCCAGTAGCTGGCCATCGTCGCTGAGCGAAATAGCGCTGAGTGAGAGCGCTTCATGTTCATCGCCAACCCTGTAAATGGGGCATTTGATTCTTTGCGTGAGAGCATCGAGCGTGGGCTCGGCCGAGGGTAATAACAGCCAGCCTTCTTGCGGGATGCGCTCAAAAAGTTTCATCTTTTCGCGCGCGATGGCGTCGCGGCTGCCGAACGCGGCAAAGTGGGCCAGTCCGATGTTGGTGAGAATTCCATAGCTGGGCTGGGCAATCTCTTCCAGGGCAGCCATTTCCCCGGGCGCGGAAATGCCGACTTCAAGTATGGCCAGCGGCTCGGGCTTCTCGGCCGAGAGCACCGCCAGCGGCAGCCCCAACTGGCTGTTGTAACTGCCGGGCGATGCCAGGAACTGCCGGCCGGCGAGCAGGCCCTTCAGAGCGTCTTTGACGATGGTTTTGCCATTGCTGCCGGTAATCG
Source organism: Terriglobia bacterium (assembly GCA_041493865.1). Classification (GTDB taxonomy): domain Bacteria; phylum Acidobacteriota; class Terriglobia; order Terriglobales; family Acidobacteriaceae; genus Angelobacter. The sequence continues at coordinate 4,776 of JBGPZS010000282.1, read as the reverse complement.
CCAGTACGCTCGCAAAGTATTCACGCCTGTGCCATCGCGCCAGGGCCTGCAATCCGCGCAACGGGTCAGGCGCCACGATTAACGGCCAGGCGGGCTCCAAAGCCAGGCTGGCCCGGCGGTCTTGAGCGATCAATGCCGCCGTTGCGCCATTGCGGAAGGCGTCGGCGAGGAAACGATGACCGTCTGTTTGCTGGCCTTTCAAGGCGATGAAGAGCGCGCCCGGAGAAACGCCGCGTGAATCGGTGCACACGCGGTCGATCACCAGCGCTGGAGACGCGCCAATCAGTTCGCCACCGATCTCATGGGCAATACGGTCAAGTTTCGTGGGGATCAAGCGCCTCTGGCTCCAGAAAGCACAGTGTACGGGATTTTATTCGCACATTGCAGTGAAGCACCAGAAAAGTACTCTGCATCATTTAGAATTTAGGAACTCATATATCGAAATTCATGACCAGCCTTTATCAAAAATGGATGTATGCCTGGGAGACGCGGCTGACGACGCGGGACACCAATCGGGTGGTGCGTCCGCTGGAGTGGGGCATGGACTGGGCCCGCCGGTGGCCGCTGGTCAACGGAAACTTTCCCAGCTCTGAGCAGCAGTTTGAGAGCTATCTCCACGAACTGAATGACCTGATCGTTGCTAATAGTGACGAGTTCTTCGCCTATAAAACTCCTGAAGATTTCCGGCTGGAGAAACGCAGGATCGAGCTGTTTCCCACCGGCAGCAACGCGAACGAAAAAGTCCCCAAGGGTGACGGCCTGTTCCTGCGCTTCACCTCGCCCGCGCCCACTCCTTATCCGGAGAATGATCTGGTGAACGCGCGCTGGTTTCTGGCCGATGGCAAACGCGCGGTAATCGTGCTGCCGCACTGGAACGCCAATGGAATTGCGTACAACGCTCTGGGGCCGATGTTGAACCGCTTCGGCATCTCCATGTTGCGGCTGAGCAAACCGTACCATGACATTCGCCGTCCGCAAGAGACCGCGCGCTCGGACTACGCAGTCTCACCCAACATCTGCCGCACGCTGGATGCTGCACGGCAGGCCGTCCTTGATGTTCGCGCGTCCCTTGACTGGCTTTACGCACAGGGCAAAGACAGCATAGGGATTGTGGGGACGAGCCTGGGATCGTGCTACGCGTTTCTGGCCTGCGCACATGACCCGCGATTGAAAGTTGGCGTCTTCAATCACGCTTCTACCTATATGGCGGATGTAGTCTGGACCGGCCAGTCAACGCGGCACGTACGCGAGGGTCTGGAGCGCTCTGGCATCACTCTGGAAAGCCTGCGCCAGTCCTGGCGATGCGTGAGCCCGATGGCGTACTTCGATAAGTTTGCCCGCTTCTCCAAAAAATCCCTGCTGATTTATGCGCGTTATGATTTGACGTTTCTGCCCGAACTCTCCCGCCAGGCTGAAGCTGGCTTTCGCCAGCACGGCGCCGATTTGAAGACCGTGGTGCTGCCGTGCGGGCATTACACCACGGGTGAAACGCCGTTCAAATACCTGGACGGATACCACATGATGAGGTTTCTCGTTAAGAACCTGTAGCGGGAGACAGGCTTGAGGATCGGGTGATCCGGTGATCGCGCGTGATCGGGTGATCGGAAAAAGGCAGAACGCTGATCGAAAAAACGGTAGGTGATCAAAAAAGCGGCAGCTTTTTCTTGAGAGGTGGAGCAGGGAGCGTCAAGGCAGCGAAGGCAGTAGATCCGGGACTTTTGCCAGATCACCCGATATTATTTGTTCTTCCACACCGGTTTGCGTTTTTCGATCACCGCGCGCAGCCCTTCCTGCACATCTTCCAGGTTCATCAGCTCGTTGAGATAGAGATCTTGTGAGGTCTTCATGGCCTCTTTAAGCGGGCGTCCAATGGAGCTGCCGATCACGCGCTTGGTGACTTCCAGCACGGGGCCGCTGAATTCGGAGATGCGGGCGATGAGTGATTCAACGTGTTTCTGCAAATCCGCCTCCGGCACCACTTTGTTGACAAAGCCGAAGTTGAGCGCTTCTTCAGCGGAGAGCGCTTCACCGGTAAGGATCAGCTCGTAGGTCTTCTTGGTGCCGATGAGTTGCGGCAGCATCACCGCGGCAAACGGAGGAAAGACGCCGAGCTTTACTTCAGGCTGGGCAAATTTTGCCTTGGGCGTGGCCAGGACCACGTCGGCGAAACCCACAAGCTCCGATCCTGCGCCAATGGCCGGCCCGTTCACCACCACCACCACGGGCTTGGAGATATCGACCATGGCCTGAAAGACGCGTGTGAAAGCATCCAGCGTCTGGAACACGCGATCGGGGCGCGAGTCCTCCAGCGAAATGCCCGCGGAAAATGCCTGTTGCGCGGATTGCAGAAGAATGGCTTTTACGTCGGCGCGGCCGTTAAGGCTCTCAATGGCTTCCGCCATCTCCCTCATCATGGGCACGGTGAGCACGTTGTGCGGCGCGTGGTTCAGCGTGAGCCGCGCAATGGAGTCAACCACTTCAAACTGGATATATTTGTAAACCTGCGCCGGCGCTCGATTGTCGCCGGTGAGATCAACTTCCGCTTCATGCACGGGCCGTGTGCCCATAGTCACCTCAATCACATATCAAAGGGGGAGGACGCGAGCGTGATTATCCGATGAAAAGCCGCTTGAATACAAGCCGACATTCACCTTATGAGGTATCGCAGGTGCATATTCCACGGGGCTGGAACTATTCCCCGGAAGGTGCTGGCCTTTTGGATTGTGCCGCCGGCTTCCTCCATTTATGACGGCTTCAATGGTGCCGGCTTTCAGTAAAATCAGTTTATGAAGATTGCAATAGGCGCAGACCATGCTGGCTACGAACTGAAAGACCGGATCAAACAGCATCTGCAGCAACAGGGCATCGAAGTCCGCGATGAAGGGACATCGTCGGCGGACTCGGTCGACTATCCTGACTACGCTCGCACTGTGGCCCATGATGTGAGCGAGCAGCGCGCCGATCTGGGTATCCTGGTCTGCGGCAGCGGCATCGGCATGGCGATTACCGCGAATAAGGTTGATGGCATCCGTGCCGCCAACGTGAGCACCGAGTATGAAGCGGAGATGAGCCGCCAGCATAACAACGCCAACGTTCTGGCGCTGGGTGCGCGCATCATCAACGCTGACCTGGCATTCCGCATTGTGGACAAGTGGCTGGCCGCGCAATTTGCCGGCGGGCGGCATGCGCGGCGTGTAGAAAAGATCATGGCCATTGAAAAGGAAGAAGATGCCGCCGGAGCGGCGAGGAACCGCTGAATGCATCGGTCGTGGGTGAAAGGCGACTTTGAGATCAGCACCGACCCGGCGCGCGTCGATGTAGGCGTGGTGCATGAGTTCCTGACCAATTGTTATTGGGCGAAAGGGATCCCGGCGGAAACCGTGCGGCGGTCCATTGAAAATTCCATCTGTTTCGGCGTTTATCACGGGAAGCAGCAGGTTGGATTTGCCCGCGTGATCTCTGACCAGGCAACGTTCGCGTATCTTGCGGATGTTTTCGTCCTGCCGCCGTTTCGCGGACGGGGGCTTTCCCGCTGGCTGATGGAGTGCATCGTGGCGCATCCGGACTTGCAGGGGCTGCGCCGGTGGATGCTGGGCACGCAGGACGCGCACGGCCTGTATGCGAAGTATGGATTCACCGCAGTGAAGAGTCCGGAAATATGGATGGAAGTCCACCGTTCCGATATCTACGCAAGAAACCCGCGGCAAGCCGTTCCAGAGGAATAGGAGGAACCGATCGTGCGCTTGCAGCAACGTTTGCTCTCGGGCCTGCTGGCCCTTTCAACTTTGGGCTGCTTTGCCGTATCCGGCTGCGCAGGTCACACCACCACTACTGAATGCAAGACCCTGGCAATCAATGTGTCGCCGGCCACCGCAACCGTGGACTACATGGCTACTCCCCCGGGGAACACGCAGCACTTTGACGCTTTTATTGCGAAGACGACGCCCGGCTGTGTGCACATCACCGGCAACATATTTGACGCCGTATGGTCTGTCTCTGACCCGGTGATTGTCAGTATCAGTAATGTCCAGGGCCCTACGTATGGCACAGCCACATGCAACGCAGCGACTGCGGGAGCCGTTACCGTGAAGTCAACATTGTCCCAAACGGACTTCGCCCCCGTGAGCGCCACAGCTTCTCTTACGTGTAATTAGTCGAAGGAGCGCTCGGCCATGAAAATTCTGCTTTCCATACTGCTTGTAGGGCTGTTCGCCACCGGCGCCAATGGCCAGCAGCAGAACTGGGTTAACCGTTTGAAGAGCACTCCGGTGGCCCGGATGGAATCCGGCCTTCCTGAGAAGCCGTTCGACCAATGGCTGGCGCAGCAGACCAAAAGCGCCCCGTCAAAATATGAGCTTGCCGACTGCGATACGGAAGGCGGTCCCACCGGCGGCAAGTGCATCACAGTTTCTGCGGAGATCGAGCCGGTCCGGAAAGTGGAGCTGATGTTCGCGATTCCGCAGGACAAGGCGGGTAAAACCGGAGATGCAGCAGTGTGCACGTTTATCCGCGGCACCATTGGTCCCAGCGATCCGCGCAGCAAGCAGCCCACGCGGCTGATTCGAAAATTGAGCGAGATGGAGGCGTTACTGAGGTAGTGAAATTCGCTCGTTCTCGGGTCTCCTAGTAAGATTTCATTGTCATGATCAATAACTGGATGTCCCGCCCATTGTCTGAATCTGATCCCGAAATCGCCCAAGCAATTGCCAATGAGGCCAATCGCCAGCATGAAGGGCTGGAACTGATTGCTTCGGAGAACTTTGTCAGCGAAGCGGT
>JBGPZS010000308.1:0-5152 GCA_041493865.1 Terriglobia bacterium | reverse complement strand
GTAATCATACGGCTGCTGTAGATGAAATGTAGCTGTGGTTTCCTCAAGATTCAAACAAGTGGATTTTCTAAGTGAGTATCGCCCCAGCCGCCAGCAAGCGCTCCACGTATTCTGCGCTAGCATACTGGGAACCTTGGTCCGAGTGGTGCACGAAACCCCGCCTTGCGGCTATCGATTCACAATGCGCTCTTTCCAACGTTTCCACTACCAAACTGCTGTTCATGATCCTGCTCAGCGCCACCAGACGGCGCGCTGTCGAAATTCCAGGGAATATCACTTCTGCTCGCTCATCGACGCTCTCCGTTGCATGAAAAGTGGTCGAATTCTACGCTGTCTCATTTTAGGGGTTCAGTCCGCGGAAACGTCTACAGAAATGTCTACATCCCTGTAGACGAAAAGGCAGAAATCAGCGTAAGTCCTTGAAAATTTGGTCGGGGCGACAGGATTTGAACCTGTGACCCCCTGCGCCCAAGGCAGGTGCGCTACCAGGCTGCGCTACGCCCCGACAAAATAAAGCAGATAAATTTTATTCTAACCGATTTTCCGGGGCCGAGATTTCGCCTCCAAAACTCGATTTTCGCGAGGTTGTGGCGGGGATTTTCGGTTTCCAGAATAAGTTTTCTCGGATGATCCATGGCGACCAATTTCTGGCGTCCCATGGAACTGTTACAAAACCCGAAAAAAAGGAACAAAAAAACCGGTCGGCAAACCGTGATTCCATGAGTCTTCGGCCAGCAGACAGAGACGGGCAAGCCCGGTCGTCCGGGGGCCTTGCTAAAGCCAGCCAGCGCCGAAAGCCGGGCAATAAAAGTCTGAGCGTGGCGGGACAATCGAACGAAAACAGAGAAAAACAAGAAGTTCCAGGTTTCCAAGGGCCATTTCCCATATTGGCCCTAAGTAAGACTACAATTTGCCACCAGAAAGAGCTCTACTAGTAAGGCACAACGGCCCCTCCCTGAATTCCCATTTCGGGAAAAATCTGTTCCGAATTCGGAAACTCGTAGTAAATCCAATGGTTTGTTATGGATACAGCACAATCACCTGAGACTGATTGGAGCAACCACAATATCATTAGGAGAACTTAAAAATGAAAAAGACGCTTGTGAAGATGTTGATACTAGGGGCATTACTACTATCCGCGAACGCAGCTTTCCCAATTGCATGTGAGAGATTTGACGGAGGGCCCTATCCCCAGTGCTACCCAGTTAGTTGTCCGGGACGCTAAGGGTGACAGGAGTAACGTAGGCAGGCACACAAAGTCGAACGGAAAAGCTTGTTTGCTGGTTGGTTAGGCGGTATGCTTTCAAAGCATATGCCGTTGCGGTCGATTATTCCCGATGTGTGGATTGCGTCCATCGTTTTGCAGGTGATGCTTGCGGTGGTGCTTCTCGCCAAAAAAACCTGGCAGAAATATCCGATTTTTTCCGCCTACGTTTTCTTCGGCCTGTTTGAGGCGGCCGTTACGTATGCGGTATTCCAGAAGGTGATGGTGCATTTCTATACTTTCTGGATCTTTGAAGCGATCGGGATCGTTCTTGGGCTTGCGGTAGTGCGGGAGATATTCACGAACCTGTTTTCTCCACACCCCGCTTTGCGCAAGCTGGCAACAATGATTTTTCGCGGAGCGGTAGTAGGGCTCTTGGTTCTGGCCCTTGGAGTTTTCTACGCGCAATTCGGGGACGCCAGAGGCTTCGCGAATGCGGTTTTGCTGGCGGCAAAGGCAACTCGGATTCTAGAAGTGGGATTGGTAATGTTTTTGTTTTTGTCCTCCGGTGCGTTTGGGCTGCATTGGAGGCAAAATCTGTTTGGAATTGCACTTGGATTGGGCACGTTAGCGGCGGTTGAGCTGGTTACAGTGTCCTTTGTGGGCCACGTTAGCCAAAATACTGCACGGGCGCTCAGCTTGGTCCGTCTCTTGTCTTTTAGCATGAGTCTTCTCATATGGATGGGTTACCTGCTGGCGCCAGAGCGCGTTACCGGCAGCGCGGATGTTCCGAAACGGGCCCAGCTTGAGCAGTGGAACCAGGCGGTTATGGAGCTGATAAGCAGATGACGATTACTGTACTTGTTATCGCGCTTGCGTTGTGCGCTGTCGTGTTGTTTTACACGGCGGTACGCAGCCGCAGAAAACAGGCGGGACAGACTTTCCGCACGGTAGATCTCAACGCTTTTCGTGCCCTGATGGACCGGGACGACGAGCTCTTCATGAAGGCAAAACTCCCGCGTCATGAATTCTTCCATCTGAAGCGCCAGAGAATTCGCGTGATGGTGCGCTACGTGGCCAGGATCGCGGCCAACGCTTCCGCGGTGATGCGCGCGGGTGAGGCGGCGCGTCTGAGTCCAATACCAGAGGTGGCGCATACAGCCGTGCAGGTGATGGAACTGGCGGGGCAGATTCGCGTGCAGTGCCTGGTGGCGTTCACCAAGCTCACCATGGAATATGCGATGCCGTCACTGCAGCTTACTCCGGCGCTGCTGGTACCCAAGTATCAGATCCTGCGGGAGAACGTGAAGCGTCTGAGCAATTTGCAAACGCAGAACCCGGTCCCGCTGCCGATGGCCATCTAGGCATTTTTGGCGAAAAGAAAGCCCTGTGCAAGAGCGCGGGGCTTTTTTGCTGTAACCACAAAGGACACGAAGGAACACGAGGGAGGGAAATCTTGAGATGTCGCCCGCATATAGGCGATGCACAAGACAATCGTCTTTTCGAACTTCTTTACTGAACAGTCTGAAACAGTCCTTTGCGTTCCTTCGTGTCCTTTGTGGTTAAGTTTTGCATTTACAATAGCCCCATGCTCCTGCAAGGCATATTTCCCGCCGTAACCACGCCGTTCTATCCCGACGGAGCGGTGTACTACAAAAAGATCGAACACAATATTGACCGCTATTCGCGGACGCCGATCGCCGGCATGGTGGTCCTGGGGTCGACAGGTGAAGCGGTGATGCTCAGTGATGAGGAGCGGCTTGAAGTGCTGCGCGTGACCGCTGAAGTGGCGGCGCCGGAGAAAGTGTTGATCGCCGGCACAGGCGCCGAGTCCGCAATCGAAACGTTGCGTCTGACGGAACAAGCAGCCAGGCTGAATTATGACGTAGCGCTGGTGCGCACGCCCCACTTTTACCGTCCGCAGATGAAGCCGGAGGCCCTGCTGGCGTTCTATCGCACGGTGGCTGACCGTTCACCACTGCCGGTGCTGCTTTATACGGTGCCTCCATTTACGGCCTATGACTTGCCCCTGGAGGTGATTACAGCGCTGGCGGAGCACCCGAACATCATCGGGATCAAGGAATCGAGCGGCAACGTGGAGAAAGTGGCAGCCATGGTGAACGCCACGAAACATATCCAGCGGACGGCGACGGTCACGGAGATCCAGCAAGCGGTGACCGCGCGCATGCTTGCGGTCCCGGCGAAAGACGAAAATGGCGCCCAGTTAGTAAGCGTCAGCCAGATCAATGGCCCCGAGGTGGCAGTGGCCGCGGTGCCCAAGCTCAAGACGCGCGATCTCAAAACTCGGACCAAGGAGGTGGGCTTCCAGGTCTTAGTGGGGGCGGCGCACACCTTACTGGACTCACTACAGACCGGGGCGAGCGGCGGAGTGCTGGGGTTTGCCGCGCCGTCGCCGACAATCTGTTTTGAAATTCATACTGCCTGGAAAGACAATGACCTGGAACTGGCCCGGTCCAAACAGCTGGGGCTGACGCCGGCGACAAAGCGCGTTGTATCCGAGCTCGGCATCCCCGCGATCAAGTACGCCATGGACCTCAACGGCTACTATGGTGGTCTTCCCCGGCTGCCCCTGCTTCCGCTAACGGCCGGCCAGAAATCGGAGGTTGAGGCCCTCATGAGTTCCTTCCGAAACTGATTGGATCTGCGGGGTTGGACAGAACAACCTGCCGATTCATGGGCCCATAGGACCCTCCAGGGGGCCGAGGGACGGGAGATGGTCTGCTGGCCAGCAAGAAATGGTGTTTTAGGACAGGTACATGGAACTTGTGGTTGCGCCCTCTCGTTTATCGATCAAGGGCGAATTCTCGGTTTCTTTACCCAAGCTGGCAGCCTTGGGGTTAAACTAGGAGGCAGCTTTTTAGGGCAATTTGCCACTACACCCTCAAGTCTTCCGGCGTGAATGATAAGGTTTTTTTGCCGGTGTACCGCGCGATTGCAGCGGAGACCGGGCAGGGAAGTATCTTAAGCGGGCCAAGGCAAAAACAGTGTTGTCAGCAGGCAAAAAGTTACGCGAGTTACGCGAGCAGATGGGTCTCACACTGCGGGACGTGGAGCTCTCCAGCACCTCTTTGGCTGAATCGCGGGGGATTGAAGAATTCATCATCAACCCCAGCCGCCTGTCTGACATTGAAACCAAAGGCGTGATTCCCAGCATCTACCGGCTATATGTTCTCTCCGTGATCTATCGCGCGGACTTCACCGAATTGCTCAAACTGTACGGCGTGGACCTGAGCTTTACGGCCGCGGATTTTGCTATTTGCCGTCCGAGCAAGACACATCGCCTGGAGATTGCCGCGGGCAGGGGCAACATACAGGTCCCGCTGAAACTCGATCCGGGTTTTGATATCCGCCGATCCACCGACCTGGGCCGCATGATCGAGAGCTGGGGTGTGGTCCCCATTCAATATCTGCAGGAACTCGCCAAGAAGAAATACACCTACGCTTACGTGGGCACGGAAGACCTGACGATGTACCCGCTGATCCTGCCGGGTTCCTTTGTCCAGGTGGATGAAGACCGCAGCCGCGTGGAAGAGAAAAAATGGCGGTCAGAGCTGGAGCGGCCGATTTACTTCGTCGAAACCCGGGAAGGCCATGTGTGCTGCTGGTGCTCCGTACGGCGCGGAGAAATCGTGCTGCAATCCCATCCGCTTTCGCCGGTGCCGGCACGGATCCTGAAACACCCGCAAGAAGCCGAGGTCCTGGGACAAGTGGTGGGCCTGGCTATGCGCCTTGGCGAGTGGTACGCTCCTGATGAGCCAGAGCAACAACCGAGTCCTGAAGAAGATGTAGGTGAGCCGAAAGAATTGCGTCGCCGTTAACCGGCGCCTTCAGGACAAAAGAGTCGGCGTTGAGGATCTCAGAAGCCCCGGAACGCGAAAGGGCATCCTTATATTCCTGATAAATTTCACGCACAGGCACATGGCTGAG
>JBGPZS010000044.1:0-13802 GCA_041493865.1 Terriglobia bacterium | reverse complement strand
CGGCCTCATCAGCGCTGGCAACGACTTTATTCATAAACAAACGATTTTAACTCACTCTCCCTCAAGCAAATGCCTGAGCAGCCTCTTCCCTTCCGGCCAGTCACCCAACCCGGATTCGCCGTTCACGTGCCCCGCTGCTCCGATATCGACAAAACGGCTTCCCCACGCCCGCGCAATCTCCCGCGCGCGCTCAGGCTTGAGATAGGGATCATTGCTGCTGGAGACCACGATGGAAGGAAATGGCAGCAGATCACGCGGCACCGGAGAAAAATCCTTGAACTGTTTGGGTGTGTCTTTGCTGTCCACGTCGGCGGGCGCCACCAGCAGCGCGCCTTTGATCTTTGCTACATCACCCGGCGCTGCCTTGCACCAGTGCGCCAGAGCAATGCAACCAAGGCTGTGCGCGGCAAACACAATCGGGGCCGGCGCAAGCTTCACTTCCGCCGTAATCCGCTCCAGCCACCATTCACGATGAGGAAACTCCCAGTCCCTCTGCTGCACGCGCAGGAAAATCGGGTTCTGCTGCTCCCATAATGTCTGCCAATGTCGAGCGCCGGAATTCTGCCAGCCCGGCAGCACCAGCACCGTCGCCGCGACATCTCTTGTGCCCAGCTCAAAGCGGTTGGCGTGGTCAAACTCTTCCCGCAGGGACGGCGTGCGCAGGTTTTCGCGAATGTGGACCAGCCGCTGCTCCAGCCGCGCCAGCGCATGCTCAATGTTCGCGGTGTTGGTATGCGCAATGTCCCGCCACATGGAATACGGGCTGGAGGCAATGCGCGTCATCTCCCGCAGCGCGCGACCGCCAATCGCGTGCAGGTCGGGGTTGTCGCCCAGTTCTTCCACCAGGGTCGCGGCCAGTGCTGTTGCCATCATCTGTGGCAGATGGCTGACCCAGGCGCACAACTGGTCATGGCGCTCAGGCTCCATCTTCAACAAGCGAACGCCCACTCGTTCCAGCAGTTCGCAATAATCTTTGATCTTGCCCCGGTCCACGGCCTGCTGCGCTTGCGGCACCAGCAACCAGACGGTATTCAGGAATAACTTTGACTCCGCATTTTCCAGCCCGCTGTGCTCTTTGCCCGCCATGGGATGCCCGGCGAGAAACCGCTGCGGCGCTTTGTCTCCAAACACCGCCCGCGCCCGCTCAATGATCTCTTTCTTGGTGCTGCCCACATCCGTAATCAGCGAGTCGGGTGGCGCGATGGGGCCGATGCGTTCTATGAGGTCGATAATCCCGCCCACCGGTGTGGCTAGCACAATCAGGTCGCTGCCGGCAACGGCCTCCACCGGATCTTCTGTTCCCAGATCGATGGCGCGCATGGCGCGGGCGCGGTCCAGCACGGCCCGGCGGTCGCATCCGACGATCTTGCCGCCGAAGCCGGCTGCCTTCAACGCCAGCCCAAGCGACCCTCCAATCAGGCCGGTCCCGATGATGGTGATTTGTTTGAACACTATCGTTCCCAGAGACACGAACTCATATGCGGGCAGCCATTCCAACCCTCAGGTTCTTCCCGGCAAAGGAGATTCAATTTGATTCTAAACAAGCCTGCGCCCGACCGCCGGGGCAATGACTCGAAGCTCTCCAACAAGCTGGGCAAACTGCTCAGGATACAGTGACTGGGCCCCATCGGAAAGGGCTTTGTCGGGGCAATTGTGGACCTCAATCAGCAGGCCATCCGCCCCGGCGGCGATAGCAGCGCGCCCCATCGGCGCAACCTTGTCGCGCCGGCCCGTGCCGTGCGATGGGTCAGCCACAATGGGCAGATGGGACAGCTTCTTGACGATGGGGATGGCTGAAATATCAAGCGTATTGCGTGTGTAGGTCTCAAAAGTGCGAATGCCGCGCTCGCACACGATCACTTCGTAGTTGCCGCCCGCCATCAGGTACTCGGCCGAGAGGAGCAGCTCTTCAATGGTCGCGGCAATACCGCGTTTCAGCAGCACCGGCTTGCGCACCTTGCCCAGCTCACGCAGCAGGTTGAAATTCTGCATATTGCGTGCGCCCACCTGCAGCAAGTCCACGTAAGGCAGCATCAGAGGGATCTGCGAGATCTCCATCACCTCGCTTACCACCAGCATGCCAAATTTGTCCGCGGCCTCGCGCATGAGCTTGAGCGCTTCTTCTCCCAGGCCCTGAAACGTGTAAGGTGAGCTGCGCGGCTTGAACGCGCCGCCGCGCAGGAACTTTGCTCCCGAGCGCGACACTGATTCCGCAACGGCGAAAATCTGCTCGCGTGACTCCACCGAGCACGGGCCAGCCATCAAGACCACTTCATCGCCGCCGATGGTCACGCCTCGCTGGAACTTCACCACCGTGCCCTCCGGGCGGAAGCTGCGCGCCACCAGCTTGTACGGCGAGCTGATACGATGCGCTTCGCCCACGCCGGGCAGGACCTCGATATCGCGGATGTCAAATTCGTGGCGCGCGCCTACCGCGCCCAGCACCGTCTGCCGCGCGCCGGTGGAGCGGTGGACTTCAAAACCCATGTTGACCAGCCGCTCAATCACCTGCTGGATCTGCTCTTCCGTGGCTTGTTCCTGCATCGCTACGATCATTGCTTTTTGTCGCTCCGCTCCAAACCGCTCGAGACTTCGGTCTATCCAATCATTCGCCGGCGCCTGACGCAGGCAGCTCGCCGCGCAAGCCGGGCTCGCTGCCGGGCCTGTGTTCCCAATGGAAGCGATTTCGCGCGATCACGGCGATTCCGGCGATGACTCAGTCGTTCACTTCCACGTCGAATTCAGTATGCCTGTCGCCGCTTTCGACCGCCGGCGCAATCTCATTCTTCTGTATGTTGCGCATCACGTCGATGATTCGTTCGTACACCTGCCGCAATTCGTTGTCCGGCAGCGGCCCGCGGTTGACGCGGCACACATTCTCGAAAATCGTTTTCTCCCGCTCCGGCTCGTAAATCGGCATGCTGGTATTGCGCTTGAGCTTGCCTATTTCGTGCGCGGCTTGCGCTCGCTCATTCAACAGCTCCACCAGACGGCGATCCAGTTCGTCAATTTTTTTTCGCCAATCGACAATGTCCATGGCCATAGCTGTTCCTGACATCCAGCACATAACACCGGTAAAAACTTAACTTCATTAACGTCCATTAAGAATAACTTAATGATATTAATGATGGGAAGAGGCTTGGATCTTAGCAGCATTCAGGCCGCGGACAAATTTCTCCACCGCCCGGGCCTCATTTCCCGGGTTCTGCTCGATCATCTGCACAATCGCACTGCCCACCACCACGGCGTCTGCAAAGCCGCCCACCTGAGCAAACTGCTCCGCGTTGGAAATTCCAAACCCGACCGCCACCGGCAGCCTGGTAAACTTGCGGATTCGTTTCACCAGGTCCTGGGCTTCTGTTGCAAGCTGCTTCTGTGCGCCCGTGATGCCCGTGCGCGAAACCGCATATACAAAACCCTTGCATGCCGCGGCGATTGCTTTCAGCCGTTGGTCAGGGCTGGTCGGCGCCGCCAGAAAAACCGTGTCCAGCTCATGCGCCGCCATGAGCCTCCGATACTCGCCGGCCTCCTCGACCGTCAGATCGGTGATGAGCGCGCCATCTACACCAGCTTTTGCGGCTTCAATACAAAAACGCTCCAGCCCAAAACGCAGAACAGGGTTCAAGTAGGAAAACACGATCAGCGCCACGCCGGACTCCCGGCGGACCTCCCGCGCAAGTCCAAGTACGTCTTCCAGTGACGTGCCATTCCGCAGGGCGCGTTCACTGGCCCGCTGGATGACCGGCCCATCGGCCACGGGGTCGCTGAACGGCACGCCGAGTTCGATTGCGTCGGCGCCGGCACGGCAAGCGGCAAGAACGATGTCCCGTGTGGCGGCGATGTTCGGATCGCCGCAGGTTACATACACAACAAGACCGGGTTTCTGTTGAAAACGAATTCTGCTCATAGCTTCAAACTCTCGCGCAAAATTCCGATGTCTTTGTCGCCCCGCCCCGAAACGTTCACGATGACAAGGTCGGACTTCTTCATCTTCGGGGCGCGCTTGATGCACTCCGCCACCGCGTGGGACGACTCCAGCGCCGGAATGATTCCCTCGGTCCGCGTCAGCCGGTTGCACGCATCGAGCGCTTCCTCGTCGGAAGCCGCAACGTACTCCGCGCGTCCGCTGTCAGCCAAGGCAGCGTGCTCCGGTCCGATCGAGGGATAGTCCAGCCCGGCGGAGATCGAATGTGTAAGAGCAATCTGGCCGTGCGCGTCCTGCAGCACGTAAGAGAACGTCCCCTGCAGCACGCCGGGTAGGCCGCCACGGAAGCGTGCCGCATGCTCGCCCAGTCCGTTGCCGCGACCACCGGCCTCAACGCCGATCAGCTTCACGCGCTTGTCCTGCAGAAACTCATGGAAGATACCGATTGCGTTTGAGCCGCCGCCTACGCACGCAATGATCGCCGCAGGCAGTTTGCCCTCGGCCTTCAGGATTTGCGCACGCGCTTCGCGGCCAATCACGGAATGAAAGTCACGCACCATGGTGGGATAGGGGTGCGCGCCCAGCACGCTGCCCAGCAGATAATGCGTACTGCGAACGTTGGTCACCCAGTCACGCATGGCTTCATTGATGGCGTCTTTGAGCGTGCGCGATCCCGACTCCACGCCGCGCACCTCGGCGCCCAGCAAGCGCATACGAAAAACGTTCAGCTCCTGGCGGCGCATGTCTTCCGTTCCCATGTAGACCACGCATTGCAGACCAAAAAGCGCGCACACGGTTGCCGTGGCCACGCCGTGCTGTCCCGCCCCCGTTTCGGCGATGATGCGCTTTTTGCCCATACGCAACGCCAGCAGGGCCTGGCCCAGACAGTTGTTGATCTTGTGCGCGCCGGTGTGCAGCAGGTCCTCGCGCTTGAGATAGATCTTTGCTCCGCCCAGCTGTTTGGTCAAACGCCGCGCGTGAAACAGCGCCGTTGGACGGCCGGCATATTCTTTCAGCAGCCGTTCAAACTCGACGCGGAATTTCTTGTCGCGGCGCGCCCTGGCATACTCGCGCTCCAACTCTTCCAGCGCCGCCATCAGGGTTTCGGGGACATAACGCCCCCCGTAGGGACCAAACCGTCCAGCTACAGCTTTCTCTTTTTTCAACGCGCTCGCTTTCATGTTTCTTCCGCCCTCCGCACTGCCCGAACAAACGCTTGCAGTTTTTCCGGGTCTTTCCGCCCCGGTTCGCGCTCCACGCCGGTCACCACGTCCACGCCCCACGGCGTAAACAACCGCACCGCCTCGCCAACATTTTCCGGCGTCAGCCCGCCGGCGACGATGAATCGCTCTTGCCACCCGCCCAAATGCGCCCGCGCCGCCTGCCAGTCAAAAACCTTGCCACTGCCCGCACCGGAATCAAGCAGCCAGGCATCCACTACGCCCGGCGCGTTGGCGTAACCATCAAAGCGCAGTGCAAAGCCATCCCGCACCTGGAGCGTCTTTATTTTCCGCATCTGGTCCCGGCGGTCCTTTGGCAGATACGTATAGACTTCGGGGGGAAATTCCTCGCCGTGCATCTGGATTCCTGTTAGCCCAACTTCACTGACAATGCTCGCAATCTCCGCGGCCGGGCTGTTTATGAACACGCCAATCCGCTCGACCTTCGGCGGCAGGACTTCAATGATCTCCCGCGCCTGCTCGGGCTTCACCCGGCGCTTGCTGGGAGCAAAGATAAAGCCCAGGGCGTCGGCGCCCGCCGCAATCGACTTGAGCGCGTCTTCAATGCACGTGGTCCCGCAGATCTTGATCCAGGTATGCATACAATTTTTCTTGGGAAAGTCGCTTTGGCTTCTTACTGGACTGTGCCACGCCAATGAGGTGAAGCCGAGGTGGATGGCGAATACCATCCCGCTTCCTGCAAAAGCTGCTGCAATTTCTGCCCAGGGTCTTCAGCGCGCATCAGCGCCTCACCGATGAGGAATGCCTGGTAACCCGCGCCGTGAAGCTCGCGAATCTCCGCGCCGCTGTCAATGCCACTTTCGGCCACGCGCAGCACGTGATTGGGAATGCTGCTTGCCATGTCGATTACGGAATCCAGGCTGACCTGAAATGTTTTGAGGTTTCGGCTGTTCACGCCGATGATGTCCGCCCCGCCTTCCAACGCACGCTTCAGCTCTTCTTCGTCGTGGACTTCACAGAGGGCGTCCAGTTCCAGCGCGCGGGAAAAATCCAGCAGGCGGCGAAAGGTGGCGTCATCCAGCGCAGCCAGAATCAGCAGCACGGCATCAGCGTGGTGGGCGCGGGCCTCAGTGATCTGGAATTCATCAATGATGAAGTCCTTGCGCAGGCAGGGCAGCTCGGTGGCCGCTGAAGCTTCCAGCAAATTGGCCAGCGAACCCTGAAAGAACTCTTCATCGGTCAGCACGGACAACGCGGAAGCCCCGCCGCGGGCAAGCTGGTTGGCCAGCACTCCCACGGGGAAGGTGCCACGAATGGTGCCCTTGGATGGAGAAGCCTTCTTCAACTCCCCAATCACGGCCGGTCCAAGCTGGGCCATGGCCGCCAGCCGTTTGCGAAAACCGCGCGGTGTGTGTGCCGCAGCCGCCTTCTCCAGCGGACGCACCTGTACCCGCTGTTTGGCGCGGGCTACACGCTCGCGCGTGGCGGCAACAATCTTATCCAGAGTGGTCATGGCTGGCGACAAAGATTAAGTATATGGGTTCAGCGGGTAAACTGAAACCCCAAAAGAGGTAGCCGCGAATAACGCCAAGGACGCGAAATCGGCCATTTCTGGGTTGAAATTCGCGCTCTTCGCGTTCAATCGCGGCTTCTTAAAGGAAGGAGCCGGAGAAAAGGAGCTATAACTCGCCGCGCGAATGCCCGCGCGCTTCAATCACAATGCCGCCATTATCGGTCGTCGCTCGCACCTGTGGGTTCGCTCCACCGATCCTAAACAATTTGTGCCCGTTGTCCCAGGTGCGCTCACCAGCGTTACAAACTTCGTCTTTGCAGATGATCGACGTGTGCTCAGATGCCACGACCTCCAGGCCGCCATTAAAGTTCTTTGGCACGGAAACCACCAAGCCGCCATTGCGCGCGTGCGCCTCCAGGCCCTTGCCTTCCCAGTGCTCCGGCAATGCGATGGAGAGTCCACCATTCTGTACCGTGGCGCTCACTTCGCCACCACAATCCTTGATGGAGACACCGCCGTTCTGCGCTTCAGCCGTAAGCTTTCCGCTGCTGCCCCGGAACGAAATACCGCCATTCTGCGCATGGGCCACAGCCGTGCCGGTGAAGCCGCTCAGAGAAACGCCGCCGTTGTGTACACTCAGGTCTAAATTCGCGTTCTTGGGCGTTTTCACCAGTAACACGGTGCCCAAAGAGTGATGATTCCCCTCCGGCGCATGTATGGAGATCTTTGAACCATTGATCTCCAGCCGGGTTTCGGCGAGCATCTTGCGGCCTTCGCTTTCGTCATCGATCGCGATCTGCTTGCATAGCTTGAGGCCGATTTCGGGCTTGTCCCACGTGGTTACCTGGATCCCGCCGTTGTGCTCCGCGGTGATGGTCAGCGGTTGATTAGGTACGCTCTTCACTTCTTCGTCGCGAACACTGGAGCGGTAATCGTCGTTACTGACGCGCAGATGGTCGCGGCAGTCGTCACTGGATGAATCGTTGTTCATGGTGACGGTTGAGTTGTGCCCGCCGCGGTGCTCACCGGCGCGGGCCATCCCGATGCACAGCGGCAACGCAAGTCCGAAAACGATCAGTTTTCTCATGGTCTACCTCGCAATTCGAGTGGTTAGACCGGTTGCCTGATGGTCGGTTAGCTTAATTTTGGGTCGACGATGGACAAAGGAGATGCATTTCATCCCAAGGCTTTGCGGGCCGGGGCAGGACATTGCTCGATTACTAGCGGCTCGGCCGGCTCGCGCGCCGGGCCGCACACTGCAGAGCGGAAGGTTCTGGTAGAGGTCCTTCCCCCTTCGGCAAGCTCAGGGCCAGGATTTCGGCTGGAGGTCCACGCCTTCCTGAGCGCCTCAAGTTTGGAGCGAACGACAGAAAAGAAGGTCAGGCGGTAATCACGCCGCGAGGTTTGACATTCTTGCGGATAAATTCGGCAATCTCATCCATCGGAGTACCGGGATTGAAGATGCCGCTCACACCGGCTTTCTTCATAAATTCAAAATCCTGCTCAGGTATGATGCCGCCGATCAGGAAGAGCACGTCATCCATTTTGTTCTGGCGAAGCAAGTCAGCAACTCGCGGAACAATTGCGTTGTGTGCGCCGGACAAAATGGAAAGCCCGATCACATCCACGTCTTCCTGCAGCGCCGAGTTCACAATCATCTCCGGCGTCTGCCGCAGCCCGGTATAAATAACTTCCATCCCGGCGTCACGCAGGGCGCGGGCAATCACCTTGGCGCCGCGATCATGGCCGTCCAGACCAGGCTTGGCGACAAGTACGCGGATTTTGCGATCAGCAGCCATGTGGCACGATTTTATCAGACTGGCCCGGTTCACCACGGAGACACTTCCTCCGCAGTTCCGAGCGTAGCGAGGGATCCTTATGGGCACGATTAGCTTCACGTGCCACGATTCTCGGTAACTTCGAGTAGCGGAACTTAACTCCCCGCTATCTTCATGGCGATAGGGGTCCCTCCCCGTTTCGCTTCGCTCAGGGTCGGGATTTCAGAATAGGTCTCCGTGCCGCCGTGGCGGGCTTATCTTTCGGCAGCTCCAAACTCCGCCACAGGTACCACGCCGCAAAGCTGCAATACGGATGCCAGCTTTTGGCGATCTGCTCAACCTGTTTCGGCGTGGGCATTTTGCGTTTGCGATAGGCCCGCTGGATGGCCATACGCACTCCGAGATCGCCGACGGGAAGAATATTGGGGCGGCGCAACGAAAACATCAGAAACATGTGTGCCGTCCAAACGCCG
Source organism: Terriglobia bacterium (assembly GCA_041493865.1). Classification (GTDB taxonomy): domain Bacteria; phylum Acidobacteriota; class Terriglobia; order Terriglobales; family Acidobacteriaceae; genus Angelobacter. Next base: position 4,932 of record JBGPZS010000044.1, on the reverse strand, counting down.
ACGCCCTTGATGTCCGTCAGCGCCGCGAGCACCTCTTCGTCACTCATGCTGGGCAGCCGGGCAAAATCAACTTTGCCGCTCAGCGCGTGCTCCGCCAGATCGCGGATGTAGCCGAGTTTTTGCCGCGACAAACCGGCCCGGCGCATCTCCCCCACGCTCAGGTCCTGAATGGCTTCCGGGGTCAGCGCTCCGCCCGCGGCTTCTTCCAGGCGGCCGTAAATGGTGCGCGCGGCCTTGGTGCTCAACTGCTGGAACACGATGGCCCTGGCCAGCATTTCAAACGTGGACTCGCGATACGCCATCTTGCACGGCCCCACGCGCGCAATAATAGAGGCAAGAGTAGCGTCGGATTTCTTAAGGTGATCAACGGCCTTTTTCATGGGTGATGCTGATTCTAACCTAAGCAGGTCTGCTCATGCCGCGCCGCCAGGAGCCGCGCCCCGCTCCCGCCGGCGATTTGTGCGACAGTGGCGTGAAAGTGTGCGCTACTTCGGCTGGCCGCGACATTTGCGGGAACTGGCCGGCACAGCCTGGCGCGCCATGCTCGAGTTATTGCCGTCGCGCCGCAAGGCCCGCTTTGGCGATCTGGACTATGACTGGGAGCACTCCGTAGATACCACGCGCTCGAATGTCAGTTTTCGCACGCAGCTCTTCACCGGCATGATGGCGCGCCCTTACTTTGCCAGCGAGCCCTGGCTGTTCGCGCAGATCATGCAGTCGATGCCCATCGAGTTTTCCCAGTTCACTTTCATCGATCTGGGCGCAGGCAAGGGGCGTGCATTGCTGATGGCTACTGATTATTCGTTCCAGAAAATTGTGGGTGTGGAGTTCATGCCGGGCCTTTGCCGTGCCGCGCAGAAGAATATCGCCGGGTATTCAAGTGACCGCCAGCAATGCCGGCGAATCGAAGCCATCTGCATGGACGCTCGTGATTTCCAGTTTCCTTTGCAGCCGCTGGTGGTGTATCTGTTCAACCCTTTTTCTGAGCCGACGTTTGCACAGGTGCTGGCGAGCCTGCGTCGATCGGTTGAACAGGCGCCAAGGCCGGTTTACATCGCATACCGATTTACGGAATTTGAAAGCCTGCTGGCGCAAGCGGCGTGGCTGGAGAAGATTGCGGGAACGCAGCAGTGGGCGGTGTATAAAGAATCGGGTGATCGGGAGATCGCGCGTGATCGGGTGATCTGAAAACCAGTGGTACTACAAATCGGATCACCCGATGAACCGATCACGTGCGATCACCCGATTCTTACGTGATGCTCACTTCTTCATACGTCCCATATACCTCACGCAGCGCATCGCAGATTTCGCCCACGGTAGCGTAGGCCCGCACGCAATCGATGATGAACGGCATGGTATTCGCATCACTGATGCGGCCATCGGCGCGGACCACGGGCTCCTGGGCCGCGGCGCGTTTCAGTGCGTGCAGGGTACGGAGGACTTCATCATTGTTGCGGCGGGCGCGCAAGGCGTTGAGCTTCTCCGTCTGGTGGCGCCCCACGGACTCGTCAATGTAGAGCGTGTCCATCTGTTTCTCTTCGATGGCGAAATCATTCACCCCGACCACGATCTTCTCTTTGGCCTCAACCGCGCGCTGGTACTGGTAAGAAGCTTCGGCAATTTCCTTCTGCGGGAAGCCATTCTCGATTGCCTTGACCATGCCGCCCATGGCGTCGAGCCGGCCGAAATAATCGAACGCGCCCTGCTCCATATCGAGCGTCAGTTTTTCCAGGAAGTAAGAGCCGGCCAGCGGATCGACGGTCTGGGCCACCCCGGATTCGTAGGCAATGATCTGCTGCGTGCGCAGCGCGATGCGCGCCGCTTCCTGCGTGGGTAGCGCCAAGGCCTCGTCGTATGAATCGGTATGCAGAGACTGCGTTCCGCCCAGCACCGCCGCCAGGGCCTGCACGGCCACGCGGGCAATGTTGTTCATGGGCTGTTGCGCGGTGAGCGAAACACCCGCGGTCTGCGTGTGGAAGCGCATGAGCCAGCTACGCTGTTGCTTGGCTCCGAAGCGGTCTTTCATCAGGCGGTACCAGATCTTGCGCGCGGCACGGAACTTGGCGATCTCTTCGAAGAAATCGCTGTGCGAGTTGAAGAAGAAGCTCAGGCGCGGGCCGAATTCGTCAATGTCCAGGCCGCGGCGGCGCGCCCACTCCACGTACTCAACGCCGTCATAGATGGTGAAGGCCAGTTCTTGCAGCGCCGTGGAGCCGGCTTCGCGAATGTGGTAGCCGCTGATGGAGATGGAATTGAACCTGGGCGTGAATTTGGAGCCGAACTCAAAGGTATCGATCACCAGGCGCATGGAGGGCGCGGGCGGGTAGATGTATTCCTTCTGCGCGATGTATTCCTTGAGAATGTCATTCTGGAGAGTGCCGGAAATCTTGTTCCAGTCAGCGCCCTGCTTTTCCGCCACCACCAGGTACATGGCCCACAGCACCGAGGCCGGTGAGTTGATGGTCATCGAAACCGTGGTCTTCTCCAGATCGATGCCGTTGAAAAGGATCTCCATGTCTTCCAGTGAATCGATGGCAACGCCGCATTTGCCGACTTCGCCTTCGCTGGCGGCATGATCGGAGTCATAGCCCATGAGCGTAGGCAGATCGAACGCTACAGACAGGCCGCCGCCGCCGTGGGCCAGCAGGTATTTGTAGCGCTCATTGGTCTCTTCCGGCGAAGCAAACCCGGAGAACTGCCGCATGGTCCACAGGCGTCCGCGGTAACCGCTGGAATGAATACCGCGGGTGTAGGGCGCCTGTCCGGGATAGCCAAGATATTTCTCGTAATTCCAGTCTTCGGGCAGATCGGCCTGAGTGTAAAGCCTCCGGATAGGGACGCCGCTGATGGTGGTAAACCGGGCGTGGCCGCTCTCATCAAGGTTCACACCGGAAGCCGCGCCGATAGGCTTTTCCGGTGCTTTTTCCAGCGTCTTGGCCAGTGTCGTCTCCGCCCAGCGCTTTTCCGACTCCGCCGGATGACGGCCCTCGAAAACCTCAGCAATCGGGTTTTCCGCAATACCGCTCTGGTCCTTCTTCTTGTTCAGGTGATCTGCCATAGGAATTCCTGCTCCCATCATAGAAGATGCGGAAAAGCCAGGGCAAGAAGGGGCGACATTACCTCGGTGACGAAAGAGGGCCCTCGCAAAATTGCCGGACGATCAACAAGAAACTGGCAGCCCGTTTTTAGGACTGCCAGTTCAGTGGAATTTGTAATGTTCCTAGTTAGTTTTTTTCAGCACGGCCATGTTCTTCTCATCCAGGTTGATTTCGCTGAAAAGTTTTTTCAACTGGTCCATCTGCTCCATGGACACTTCCGTCGCCGTTAACCTGTATTCCCGGGTATATTTCAGGACGTTTCCCGCGTTCTCAGTCTTGCTCTCGTACTGGGCAAACGGGAAGGACGCTTTGGCAGGCTCCGGCAGCTCGTCCACCTTGAAGCCCTCGGGCAACGAGATTTCCACACTGTCGCGACTCAGGAACGGCGCGCGGAAGTCATAGGCGTAGTGGCGAGGCTTGTTGGGGTCCCACGGCCCGGCCAACTCACCCAGCACGCGGGGACGGACCAGCAGCATGGCACCAGCGTACTTGGCGTAGTGCTCTGCGCTGAACTTGAAACGGATAATCAGGTCCTGGTCTATGTCACTGGCATTGACCAGTTCGTAATGATCGAGCTGGAAGTTGCTGAGAGAATTGCCCACCAGGCGCTCGATCATCTTCTTGCGTTCAGTTTCACTCTCGTTCTGGAGGATCATCCTGCCCAGCATGGCGGAGAAGCCTGCATATCTTTCTTCGATTTCTCCCTGCAACGTGCCATCAGGCAGGAGCTTCAATTTGGCGGTGCGGCTGATTCCATTGGACTCGGGAGAGCTCAGCGGCATATGAATCAGCTCCCCGCCCTGCTCGCCCACCAGCAGCCCATAATTGTCCTGCTCATAATGGGGGATCTCGCCGAACGGCACAAAGTCATTGGTCGGATCAAAGATCAGCAGATGCCCGAGTTTGGGATGTTCGTACATGGCGGGCAGCGGCTTGGCGTAGCTGGCCTCAGGCAGGGCTATGGCCAAAATCATGTGGTTAAATCCGCCGGCGCTGGCAGGCGAATCCTTGGTTACCACTCCGCGGGTGGCGTTCACGATAATGTAATACGACTTCACGCCGATCTGCGCCAGCATGGAGCTGAGGACCGTGGCCTTGTCTTTGCAGTCCCCGTAACGGTGAGTGAAAACATCAGCCGCGGTGTGCGGGCGATATCCGCCAACTCCCACCTCGATCGCGACATAACGGACGTCGTGCTGCGCGAAGCTGGCCAGTGCTTTGATCCTCTGCATGGTGGGCAGGTTGGAGGGCGCCAGTTCCTGCACCTTCTGCGATAAGGCCGGGCTTGCATCTCTCACACTGGAGGAAAGCTGCGTGAACCAGGTGCCAAGCTCTGACCAGTTCCGGTAACTCTTGGACGGAATTTTTTCATTGAAAAAGGTGAATATGACGCCTCCCGCAAGCCCCCTGGCAGGCGGCCTGTGCGGCTCATCTTCTATCCGCGGAATGTTAGACAGTTGCCACTGGACGGCGCCGTTGTCTTCGGTCGGTTTTTCTTCTTTGTGGTTCATCCAGTCTGACTTGAATCGCCATCCAGCAGCCATGTGCAGTTCGTAATGGGACTGCTCCACGGGCACCGACTGCTGGAACATCCAGGAGTCCTGAAAAATGTAAGGGTGCTGCTGCTGTTCGTACTCAAAGCCCACCACCGTGCCCACGTCCGCTCCGGGTACGCGCACGGCCTTGATTTTAGCGTCGGAATAGACTTCATAGCTGCTGATGCTATGCTCGGAGATGTCTCCTGATTTGGTTTCGTACTCCTGGCCTCTGCTGGTGATGCTCCAGCCGCGAAGATAGTTCACCTTCGAATCGCCGTTGTAGTCAACCCAATATG
>JBGPZS010000503.1:0-3247 GCA_041493865.1 Terriglobia bacterium | reverse complement strand
GTTTTATTCCAACGGGCCGCAACAGACGGCATCATGGCGGGCCAATCTCATAGCCGCCAAGGTGGGCGCAAGTTCAACCGCAGTGCAACGGCCGCTGGGCCGTAACAAGATTTCCCTGCGCGCGCGCACTCTGAACGGCGACAAGCTCAAGGTGAATGACAAGCGCGGCAACCCGATCGAGATCGCGGCGGTGGTGGTGTGGCGCGTGGAAGACTCGGCACAGGCCATGTTCGACGTGGACAACTATGAGAATTATGTGCCCATCCAGAGCGAGTCTGCGTTGCGCCATCTGGCCAGCCTTTACGCCTATGACCACTCCGAGGAAGACACCGAGATCACGCTGCGCAGCAACGTGGACGACGTTTCGAAATCTTTGCGGGATGAATTGCAGGAGCGCCTCTCGAAAGCAGGCGTTGTAGTGGATGAAGCGCGGCTCACGCACCTGGCCTACGCGCCGGAGATCGCACAGGCCATGCTGCGCCGGCAGCAGGCGGAAGCCGTGATCGCGGCGCGGTCCAAGATCGTGCAGGGCGCCGTGAGCATGGTGGATATGGCGCTCAAAGAGCTGGCGGCCAAGTCCGTGGTGAAGCTTGACGACGAGCGTCGCGCGGCCATGGTCAGCAACCTGATGGTGGTGCTGTGCGGCGAATCGGAAGTGCATCCGGTGGTCAACACAGGCACGTTGTACACATAGCAATGATGAGCGGCCTCAGCGGCTGAGCCGCTCATCTGGCAAGACTGAACCGCAGGCATAAATGCCTGTTCTACCCCTGTGAGGGGGTACAGCAACAGTGAACACCAACTGGTAACCAATGGCGGAACGGAAATCATTTCTCCTGCGCATCGACCCGGCGCTCTGGGCCGACCTGGAAGGCTGGGCGCAGACCGAGTTGCGCAGCGTGAACGGCCAGATCGAATATATCCTTCGCCAGGCCGTGAACAAGCGCAAAGGAGAAACGCCCGTTCCGCCGCCGATTTCATCCGCCCCGGAAGAAAAATAATCTTGTCACGGCTGGGATGACCACAAACAACTGCAGCCCGTAGCACCTGTCTCGGCGGCAATGCGCACGCTTTACAATAGGTGGGAGACAACTTTGGAGGACCCATGGACCCGCTTGCAGGATTGACCGGCCCCCGGCGCAACGAAGATATCGCCCTGGACATGATGAAATTCATCGCTTCCACCACTAACTATGGCAAGACAGCGTCGACCAGCGCGGGCTTTCATGGCGGAACGGAGAACAAATCTGAGGACTATGCCACCCAGCTGCTGGAGCTATATACTCGCTGCCTGGAGACGGTCAACGGCAAGAAGTAGGCAAACATAAGTTTGCGCTGAGGCCAAAATCCAAGGATAATCAGGGCAGCCGACAAGCCGCGGCGCCCATTCCCTGTGAACCTGCCGAATTACATCACGCTCTCGCGGATTGCCGCCATCCCGCTGATCATATGGATCCTGACCACGACCCGTTTCAGCGCGAAGGAGAATACTCTGCGCGTGGTACTGGCTTCAGGGATCTTTATCCTGGCCTCGATCACCGACGGCCTGGATGGCTACCTGGCGCGCCGTCGCGGCCAGATCACCACCATGGGCATGCTCCTGGATCCGCTGGCGGACAAGCTGATGATCGCCGCCTGCTACATCACCCTGCTACGCCTGGCCCCGGAAATTGTGAACGTATGGGTGGTGGTTCTGATCGTCGGGCGGGAATTCCTGGTGTCCGGGCTGCGCTCCATTGCGGCCTCAGAGGGCTTTACCATTGAAGCCAGTGAACTGGGCAAGCTGAAAATGGTGGTGCAGATCGTTTCCGTGGTGGCAACGATCCTGGCCCTGCAATGGGACATGTGGCGCTTCAATCTGGTCTTGTTCTCGTTCGTGCTCTCAGTGCACCTGGTGGCGCATATGGCCATCTGGTTCATGGTGGCCGTCTCGGTCATCTCCGCGGTCGATTACTTCTGGGGCTTCTGGAAGAAGATCGACAAGCGTGTGGAACGGCGGCGGCGGCGCCCGTTTATTCTCAGCCGGCGCAGGAAAAAAGCCCTGCAACAGGCCGAAGCAAACAATCCCGCCAAGGCGCACTAAGAAAAACCCGGCTTTTGGCCCTTAGCCGTTAGCTCTTAGCAAAAACCAGCGCTCGTCACAGCACCTGTGAAATCTGCACGGACGATCGGTCGCCCGGGCCTCCCATATGCTTCCGGATGATTTGCACCGTCTGGAACGCAAAGACGATCAGCGCAATACACAGGGCAAGGGCAAAGCAGATCAAGCTCCATTCAGAGATCCGGTTCACGGCGAATGCCAGGTTGGCATAACGCGCAGCATCCTTCGCATCGCCAGCCGGCAAACCACTGACCACAGTGCAGTAGGGATATAGCTTCAACATGGCCCCGGCGATCCATAAAGTAATCGCAGTCGAAAGCAGGCGCGCGGGCGGACGCAGCCATATCCACTGCGGACGGAAGAGATTGACGAACTGCTGCGCCATCCCAAGGCACGCGGGTATCAATGCCAGCCAGTAATAGACGCTGAGAGCAGGGTTCGCCACCAGGATTTTGCTTGCCGGAGCAAACATCTCCCGGGCAATTCCGGGAAGCGCCAGCCAGCCCAGAATGAACAGACCGCTGAAGACCAGTTCAAACACTGATTCCACGCGAGGAACGCGGTCCTTGCGCTTTGGCGCCGCGGGCAGTTTGCGCGGGTCCCACTTCTCAAGGGCTTTGAGGCTGGATTGAAATCTTTCCAGCACCGCGAAAACAAGGGTAATGATTCCAAAGATGACAAAGGCGTTGGTCCACAGGGATGCCCACCCGCCAAGTACGGTCAGTGCCGGATTGTCCGCGCGATGCGAGGGAACGAACACCACCAGTGCGATCCAGACCAGAATCCACGGCACCAGGTAGAAGACCGTCACCATCTTCAAGACAAACTTGTAGAGCGGGAACAGCACCGGACCTATGAGCGACTGCTGCGGCTGATAGCGCCCCGCCACCCGCATGGGATGGCCGGTCTGCTGCAGGATGGCTACAAGCTCGTCTTCATTGAGCGGGCGGCCCAGCGCAGATTCCTTGTCTTCGATCTGCGAGCGGAGGTCGTCACCGAGTTCGGCGATGATGTCCTTTTGCTGCGCTTTGGGCAGCCAAAACCTTACGGCCTGTAAATAGCGGTCCAGAAGTTCCATAGCCTCTATGCCTCCTGCAAAATTCGTTCGAGCGATGCGTTGATGGTTTGCCATTCTTCCAGGAGTTG
>JBGPZS010000553.1:0-2722 GCA_041493865.1 Terriglobia bacterium | reverse complement strand
GTCATGTTGATATGGTGCTTCATCACCTCGCCCGCGCGCCGGATACTGCTGATCGCTGAATCGCGATTGCTGCGCTCCACCGGAACAATCTCGGCCAGGTCCAGCGCCTTGGCTAGAATGGGGATGCGCCAGATCTCTTTCTTGGCCAGCACGGACGTGCGTCCGGGGATCAGCGGGACAAGGATCGGCGGGTCGAGATTCGAAACGTGGTTGGACATGAAGATATACGTCCCCGCGGGATCGATCCTGTCCAGACCCACCAGCTTCACTCTTGCGCCGGCAAGCTTGGCTCCCGCCAGCGCCAGCCCCATGCCGGCCCAGTAAAGGAAGTCGACCTTGCCAGTGATGAACGTCCAGGGAAACGCGACCAGCGCAGCCGGGGGGACGATTACAATCCAGAAAAAGAGTGCCAGCAGGCTACGAAAAAACCCGATAGTGCGGGCGATCATGAACGCTGCACGCCGCGCAGCTCCTCCAGCTTGCGCGGCAGCTTCTCATAAATGCCGCCAAACCCGCCGTTGGAGAGGATGGCCACCACGTCGCCGCTGCGCATTTCCGGCGCCACGGCTTCAACAATGGCATCGGCGTCAGCGATCTCACGCGCCATCCTGCCGGCCCGGCGAACGCCGTTCACCACTGACGTTGTGGTCAGACGCTCGTTTTCCGGCACTGCTTCCGGCTTGAAGATCGGCGTGATGACAACTTCGTCCGCCATGGCCAGGCTGCTAATCAGCTCTTTCTGCAGGACCTTTCTGCGCAGCGTGTTCGACCGCGGCTCAAAGATCGCCCACAGCCGCGCGCCGGGATAGCGCACCCGCAACGCGCTCAACGTGGCCGCGATCGCCGTGGGATGATGGGCAAAATCATCAATGATGGTCACGCCGTCAATCTCCGCTTTGATTTCCAGCCGCCGCTTTACGCTCTTGAAGCTCTTGAGAGCCTCCGCGATGACAGGCGGATCAATGCCATAGTTCGAAGCCATGGCGGCCGCTGCCGTCGCGTTCAGCACGTTGTACTCGCCGGCCAGCGCAAATTCAAAGTCAACCGGCTCTTTCCCGTCCCGCAGGACAGACCAGGTTGTCCGCTCGGCCTCGAACTGCAGGTTGGTGATTCGCCAAAACGAATCTTCCTTCATCCCGTACTTCTCCACCGGACAGAACGCCTTGGCCAGACATTCATTCACGTTCAGGTCCGCGTCATATGCAATGATCTTGCCTTTCCGCGGCACCAGGTTCACCAGCCGCTTGAATGCCGTTTTTACAGAATCCAGATCGGGGTAAATATCCGCGTGGTCAAATTCGACGGACGTGAGAATGACGGACTGCGGAAAGTAGTGCAGGAACTTGGGGCCTTTATCGAAAAAGGCGGTATCGTACTCGTCGCCTTCGATGATGAAATGCTTGCCCTGGCGCAGGGCAAAGCTGCTGCCAAAATTTTCCGCAATCCCTCCGACCAGGAAAGACGGGTCCTTCCCCGCCGACTGGAAAATCCACGCCAGCATCGAAGTGGTGGTGGTCTTCCCGTGCGTGCCCGCGACTACCACGGGCTGGCGCGTGCGCATAAAAAGATCGTAGAGAATGTCAGGCATGGAGCGAAAGAAAATGCGCTCGTCCAGGACATATTCCAGTTCCGGATTGCCGCGCGAGATGGCGTTGCCCACAATCACCATGTCCGGCCGCGGCTTCAGGTTTGTTTCAGAATATGGCTGCGCCACGGGTATGGCGATAGAGGCCAGAAAGTCTGACATGGGCGGATAGGCCGCCGCGTCAGAGCCCGTGACCTTGAACCCGCGCTGTTTGAGCAATCCTGCGAGCGAGGCCATGGCCGTCCCGCAAATTCCGATGATATGTACGTGCTGCTGTTCCACGATTCAAGATTAACGGATTTACGCTCTCTCGTGAGCGGGAAATTTATGCCCCTGCCGTCATGGTTGAAGATTCAAGGATTCTAAGACTCACGCCCGCGCCCTCCGCCTCAAGCTCGGCCTGCACGCCGATGGGCAGCGTGATATTACCGCTGGTCACGTGCCCTGATTTGAGGCCGTAGACGATCGGCACGTTATAAGGCGCCAGGACCCGCGTAATGACCTGCTGCAGCGTGTAGGTCTCGCCCTTCGGCGGCGCGCAATCCAGCATTTCTCCAAAGACGAAGCCGCGCACGCTTTCCAGTTTGCCGGCCAGCCGCAACTGCATCAGCATGCGATCAATACGGAATGGCTTCTCGGCGATATCTTCTATAAAGAGGATGCTGCCTTCTGTCTGGATGTCAAAAGGCGTCCCCAGCGATGCGACGAGCATGGACAAGCATCCACCATAGAGCCTGCCCCGCGCTTTCCCGGGGCGAAGCACCTCCACTCCAGCGACCGGCACATTCCAATTTGTTGTACCCTGCAAAGCGCTGCTCCAACTGGACTGCTCCATTGTCCCATCGGCAATGTCCTTGGCTACCATCGGCCCATGAAAGGTAACCAGACCGGTGCGATCGCTGATCGCCGTCAGCAGTGACGTAATATCGCTGCAGCCCATCAGTACCTTCGGCCGGGCGGCAAACATGTTGTAGTCAAGTTTTTCCAGCAGGTAATTGCTGCCGTAGCCGCCGCGCACGCAGATCATGGCGGCAACATCCTCACGCTCCCAGAAACTCTGGAACTCATGCGTGCGCCGCTCCGCCGTTCCCGCAAAATAGAGATCGCGCTCGAAAATATCCTGTGCGTACACCGGCT
>JBGPZS010000112.1:0-9946 GCA_041493865.1 Terriglobia bacterium | reverse complement strand
TCGCGCTGGGCATTGGCGCGTGTAGCGCAACTTTCGCGCTGATCGATGTTTTTCTACTCAGCCCGCCTCCCTATGAGGATCCTGCTCATGTAGCGATGCTGGGGGACCGCATCATGACCATGACGCCGATGCAATACCAGCAACTGCCGGGCTTGCCCGACTACTCCAGCATTGGCGCGGTTTCCAGCAGTAAACTCTGGAATGTGTCGGGGAAAGGAAGGCCGGTGCTTGTCCCCGGGCGGCCTGCGGATCGTGGTTTTTTGACCGCGCTGGGAATCAAGATGGCGCAAGGAAGGAACTTCACCGAGGATGAAGACCGCCCCAATGGTCCATCGGTCGCCATTGTCAGCCACCGGCTTTGGCTCAATCAACTCGGGGGTTCCGCCGACATTGTGGGCCACGCAATCGATCTGGACGGAAAGCCCGCCACCGTGGTCGGCATATTGCCGCCGGACTTCCAGTTTTACCAGCCTGCGGATGTTCTGGTTCCTCTCGCCTTACCGCAGGCGAGCGATGATCACGGAAACCATCTATTGGTAGTGGCGCGTCTTAAGCCTGGCGTGCGGCTGGCACAGGCGAGCGCGGAACTGAACACGCGGATGTATTCGCGGGCAGCCGATATTAAACTGAACCCTTCGGATCACATCGTCTTTTCCGCTACCTCCATATGGCGCTACCTTTCAAGATTCGCCGCTTCCGTAGTTTTGATGTTCTTCGCCTTTACCGCGTGTCTCTTGGCCCTGGTGGCCGCGAACCTCTTGAACCTCTTGCTGCTCCGCTCCGTGGTTAGCAGCCGGGATATTGCCGTGCGCAGTGCGCTGGGCGCAGATACAGTTCGCCTGAGCCTGCCCTCGTTTGCGGAGGGGCTGCTGATCGGCGCCCTGGGCATCTTTGGCGGCCTTGCCCTCGCCTCGCTCGGGCTTTCATGGATCAATGGCTACATTCCCGCCTACTGGATGAATTCACTTCGGGGCGCTCACCTTGGTCCGCGTGTGTATGTTTTTGCTATCCTGCTTGGCGCCGCCATACCGGCACTCAGTTCCCTGCTGGCTGTGCGGCGAGCCCGTGCGCGAAACATCACGCAAGAGTTGGGATCCGGGTCCCGTGCCGGTTGGAGCCGGAGCTCCCGCCTGGCTGGCCGGGCCCTATTGATCACACAGGTCTGTTGTGCAAGCACACTGTTGATCGTAGCCCTGGCGCTTTCCGCGTCGATTTCCCGGCTCTCCAAGGTGGACCTCGGTCTGAATCCTGGCGCGGTGCTTACCTTCACACTGAACCCGCTGCCAGCCCACTATCGCGATGCAGCCGCCTGGAATTCGTTCATGCAACATCTCATGCCGCGGCTGCATGAGATTCCCGGAACCGAGCAGGTGGCAGCATCGACCAACCTGCCGATTGGGCTGCCGTTCAGCGTTCCTCTGAAACTACCTGACGGGAATACCCGGTTCGTGCAGTGCCGGCCTGTAACCCCCGGATTTTTTGCCGTCTTCGGCATACCCCAGATCGCCGGCCGCGATTTCACGGAGCAGGATACGCAAACCAGCGAGCGCGTGGCCATCGTCAACGTTGCATTTGCGCAACGCTATTTCAAAGACCAGATTCAGCTGCAAACCATCGACCCCGCTCTCATGCTGGCCAACAGGCATGTCATCGGGATCGTTGGCAACGTTCGCCAGTCAGGACCACAGCTTCCTGTCGAACCCGTGGTGTACATTCCCCTGAAACAAGTGTCCGCCTCCCTGATGGAGGTCATACGCGATTCCATGGCGTTGCATTTCTACCTCAAAATGAAGGGACGTCCGGGCCTGGCTGCGCCCGGCGTGCGGGCTGCCGTGCAGAAGGTTGCTCCCGACCAAGCGATTAGTGATCTGAGTGAATTCGATGAAGTGGTGGCGCATATCACCGAACCGCAAAGACTCGATTTGAAGCTGGTGGGAATCCTCAGCATGCTGGCGCTCATGATCGCCAACGTGGGCCTGTACTCGGTGGCATCGGTAGCCATCGTCAGCCAGACGCGGGATCTCGGCATCCAGTCAGCATTGGGAGCCGGACCGCCACGGCTTGTCGCGCACATTCTCACCGATGTTTTGCGACCGATTCTGGCCGGCTTGGTCTTGGGCACGGCGGCGGGATTCATCGTATCAAGGTATCTCAGCAACACGATCCCCGGATTGGATCCGGCCGGACTGGGCGACGTTCTGCTGACGGGCGCCTTGCTGGCCCTTATCGGAGTCTTCGTGTGTCTTCGTCCAGCCGTGCGTGCTGCCCGCGTCAATCCCGTTGAAGCCTTGAGGGAGCAGTAAGATCCTTTGCCACCAGATTTCCACTGGGAACCGTCGCCCTGGGAGATAGGAATCTGTTTAACGGAATGTCAAATGTACAAGAACAGCCATTTGTTCGTACGCGGCTATTTAAAGCCAATGTGGCTAATCTCGGCTGAGAAGATTGTCTCTGGGCAATTCTTATGTGCTTCTTCTTTGGGCGTCTGCGGGCCAGCTCAACCCAAGCAGTCAGCATGAGAAGGAACAAGACGCGATCGGTCACAATACGGTCACAGTCCCAGTATCCACCATTGAAGAAACCGATCTGCGATCCACCCGCGAAGTGTCACTTAACCCTATCGCATCAGCTATTTAGTTGGTGCCGAGAGGGGGACTCGAACCCCCACGGGCCTTTTAAGCCCTGCGGATTTTAAGTCCGCTGCGTCTGCCAGTTCCGCCATCCCGGCGTAGGAGGATGTAAGCATTTACACAAACAGTTTACCGGATTGATAAAAACCTGGCGTGAATTGCGCGAGGACTGCCGGTGCTGGTTGTGGTGCAGCTAACTCCGGTGGAGGTTTATGGCGGTCAGGATCAAGGAAAGCGTGCTCGCATAAGTTTGCCTTGATTCATGCAATGCTGCGGGACTGGCTCTCTCTTTTCCTTAGAAGAGCCGGGAGGTTAAGAAGCACCGGGGGATCGGTCAATTCAAGTTCGCGCAAAACGATCTGGCCGCATTCGATGGGTTCGTTTTTCAGAACCAGGCGCTGGCCTCCACCCCGCAGGGAGTTCTCACAGCGGAAGAAATCATCCAGTCTGGAGAGGGTCAGCAGTCCCAGAGCGAACAGGTAGTAATTGCCGGGCGGCACCGCCTTCATCACAAACTCTCCCGGCCCCATGTTGATGGCGCAGGCCACGGGCGTGCCCTCGGGGATTCGATGCCGAAATAATCCGATGAAAATCGGCCCCGAAAAACCTGGCGGAGCCTGCACGCTTCCCCGGACGGAAATTTTCTCCCGGTACAATTTCTCCAGCAGGTCCTGGGAGGGCGAGCGGTGCATGGTCCGCAATGTTCGCGGCGACGTGCCCAGCAACTTTGAAAAACGCCGGATAAAGGTGCCCAGGCTGCTATAGCCCACATCGAAACAGATATCCGTGATGCGGTGGTTCGTGTTCAGCAGCATTTGCGTGGCAGCCTCAACCCGCAGCTTGGAGAGAAAGCGACAGGGAGGCAGCCCTGTGATTCGCCGAAACGTGCGGTTGAAGTGGTAGCGGCTCATGTAAGCCATGGCCGCCATTTCCTCGAGAGAAATATCTTCATCCAGACGCGACCGGATCATTGCAATCACTCGCTCAACGGCACGGGCGTGGGAATCAATGGTGTCCGGACGCATGATTCTTGGAGCTCGCTGGTTAAGAGGTGTCATAGTGGTACTCGCTGAGGTGGACGGCGTGGGCCAAAGCGAAGTTCACGTATATTGAAAATGACGGATTGAAACAATCATCCTAAGGATTCAAAAAAGGACTATAAGCCCGCATCGGCTCTGTGCTCCCCAGGTCGCTTTCCCTGATCTGGCGGGTTTGAAGAGCGGCCCTGACAAACTTGAAAGCCGGTTTTTATGCTGCAATTTGCACCCCGAGTTCCAGGGCAACCACAAAAAGGCCCATCCACCCGGGACTAGTCATAAGGACCAGTACAATGAATCTCTTTTTGGAACTGTTGGACGATTGTTAAGGCCCAGCGGCTTGCATACATTGGCTTGCATATTCGAAATCAACACAAGCGAGTGCAAAGGAACGATTAGTCCCTGCGCGGATCATTTTATTTCTGTTCCAATTTCCGAAAAGAATCTGACACCGTGAAATTAAATCCGGATGTCTAACTATAGTAGCTGGGCTTTCTTGCATGCTCGGCATCCGGTGTTGCGCCAGGAGGCAATCATGGTTTTTGCCAAGGACGTGGTGGTGAGCATCGGCCTCGACCGCCTTCTTCACGAACTGATCAGGGCCGTTCTGGCTGACAATGGTTGGCGGTGCTTTGTCCCCAAATCTCTCCCTGCGGGCGAAGAAGCCAGTATCGTGGTGATCGCGGCTTCAGATCTAACCGAGACGATCATCAACTCGGTACGTTACGCGCGCGCGCAATTTCCAACGGGGAAGATCATCCTGTTGGGGAGCGGAGGGTCGGATTCGGAAGTCATACATTTCATCGAAGAAGGTGTGAGCGCATATTTCTCCACTGGTGACAGTCTTGCCGGCTTCATCAATCTGCTGCAGATGGTTCGCGAAAACCGGATTCCCTGTTCCGGACGGATCACGCAGCTTGTGCTCAGCGCGATCCGCAAGCGCAGTGGGAAAACTCCTGCCATTCATGACCGGTTGACCCCGCGCGAAGAAGAGATCCTGCGCCTGATCCGCGATGGTTTTGGCAACAAAGAGATCGCCAACCGGCTGTGCATTTCACCCAATACGGTAAAAAACCATGTGCATCATCTTCTGGAGAAGCTCAAGGTACGGAGCCGCCATGAAGCCGCCTGGATGCACCACCGGCCGCAAAATCTCAGATTTCTGCCCCACATTGTGAATGGTGGATAAACCTGGCCGGCACGGGAAGCGTCCGGCGCCCTCATTTCCAACGGTGGTGGTTCAGCGCCGCCCGCAGCGATTCTTTGGACGCGTCGTTCCACCTCTCCTCACGCAGCATCAGCCTCCGAAGAATATCGCGTCCCTTTTCATCGGGCAGAAGCACTACCGCGAGATTGGGATACTCCAGCAGCAAGTGGCTGCAAATCCCCGGTTCACGTCCTCCGGCAGGTTGGCGAAGGATCACCACATCCGCGTGAACTTCGTTGATCCGGAGCAGAAGATCCACAGCGTCGCCGCCTTCACCGACGATCTCAAACTCGCCATCAGCACGGAGGATCTCATTCAGAGTGCTTGTCAATTCCGGACCGATTTCTCCTATGAAGATTCTTATGCTCATCGGCTTCGCCGGGCTACGCAATGAAACCTTATTAACGTTAGCTTAAGAGCCATGTCTTATCCAATCTTGCGACAGTTGGCGCGCCGAATGGTTTTTCTCTCCGCGAAGTGCTATAGTGCTGCATCTTTTGCGCGTGGCCTCAGAGCACGATGTGGAGCACAATGTGGCACGATGATACACCTGCCGCCAGCCGAAAATGTTGCAGTGTTTTCTGCACACCGATACCGGGCTGAATCAATCGCCCTGTTCTTGAACACGGGGTCAGAACTCAGCGCCCAGGCTTTTGTTCGCCTGGATCCAGATATGGAGACCCTCGCTGATTTCGAAATTGTCCTCGTTGATCTTGATATCGGCTTGGAGCCGGTGCTCGATCTTATCCGCTCCATTACCACGCGCCATCCCAAGGCGAAGTTGGTGGCGCTGGGATTGCTGGAATCGGAAGAGACCGTGGTGAAGCTGGCTGCAGCGGGGGCCAGCGGCTATGTACTGCCCGAGACTTCTTCGGAAGAGCTGGTACGCATATTGCAGTCGGTGCGAAACGGAGAATTCACGTGCCCGCCCCACATCACGCACGCGCTGTTCTCGCACCTTGCCTACCTGGCCGGCAATGAATCTGCGCTGTTTCCTCGTTCGGCTTTGTTGACCGTGCAGGAAAGGAAAGTGCTTCAACTGCTTTCACAGAATCTCACGAACAAAGAGATAGCCACGCGGCTTTGCATTTCCCAGTACACGGCCAAGAACCATGTTCATCGTATTCTGAAGAAGCTGGGCGTCCCCAACCGCAACCTGGTTTCCCGCTGGCTTACCCCGGCCGACTGAGGCGCTGGGCGGAGCAATTTAAATCTGCTCAGATGATGTGCGCAATTACTGCCTCCATGGATGATCGTTGATCCACCGGGAAGCGCGCAATTCAGGAGAAGAACGCCCCACGCGGCAGCGGCTAGAGCAGTTTTAGGGTTGCCATAGACCGTGTGGCACAGCCGCCCTCGGCTGCGTGAAACCTTAAACCTTTGACGATCATGGAGCGCAGGCGCGCTCGCCTGCGAAATTGTTGGCCTACACTAACCCTAAAAACTGCTTGAGCAGGTTAATCTCCGCTCCCCGTGCAATAGGGCCCCAAGGCGGGCATGATGAAAATGTCTGCGACTTCCGGCAGGGGCGTGGCGGAACCACCCGTAAAACGGATGCATTCTTTTCCCACGAAGACGTTGATGTGTTGCCGGATCTCGCCCTGTTCGTCAACGATGCGGTCGCGCAAGCCAGGGTGAAGGCTCCAGAGAGATTCGAAGGCATCTCGAACGGTACATGAGCGGTTCGGGAGCGTGATAACAACTCGGCCGTCGGTGAAGACGGAAAGTCTATCGGGCAGGCGCACAGTGATTCGCATCAATCCACCTTGCGAAGACAGGAACCGCTCCGCCAAGCCTAAGTCTGACCTCGATCGCGCACTTCTCCTAAATTGCGCTTTGTTTCGGCTCGACAGCGCGCCAGGAACGATCTTTGACGTTGCCCGTGAAGCCAGCCCAAGCCCAGGATTCCTTGTACCAGCGGGCCGAGGTGGTTGGAATCTTTGCCCGAATCCGACTCCGCGTACACGTTCCATGAGTCCCCATTCCTGCATAACAGATACTTAGGAGACATTCAACATGGTTTTGCGTTCATGACAACTGGACGAACACTCGCTGCACTCCGGGCTTGCGGGCAGTTGTCGTGTTGCATCGTATTTTGGACTACTTCAAGACTCAGCACGGTCGACAAACACGATCAGATGAGCTCCGCCCCGCAAAAGTGCATCTGCAAAGGGCAATTTGGGAGAAGACTGATGCATAGCTGGGGAGTAATAGTATGCGGAGATTTAGGGGACTCATAGATTCACCGAGCATACCTCGGAACAAAACAGGAGGCCGACGCAATGTCGAACATAAGGAATGCTGAGACCGAAAGAACGTACCATCTCATCTCCACAACTCTGGGGGACGGTGTAACCAGATTCGGCGAGTCGATGCCGAACGTTGCCATCGACCTGGAAACGCGATCCGATGAAGCCTTGTTAGCCGATTGCCACCATCACGCGGATGAAGTCGTACGCGAGCAGGCTTTGTACTCACTGGTGCGCCGCCAGGGCGTAAAGGCGCTGCCGGCACTCGAGACCGCGCTGCTCAGCGATACGAGCGAACAGCTGCGGATTAACGCACTATGGCTGCTGGAAGGCATGCAGAGTGCGAAGGCCCCCGAGCTGGGCACGGCTATGCTCAACGATTCCAGCCCGCGAGTCAGGGAGTGGGCTCGTGTCTTTGCCTGGGAAAAGGGCTGGGTCAACCAAGACTTTAGAGTCAAACGCGAAGCTGTTCACTACAAGGACCGCACTTTTGATCAAACCCTCTTTCTGCACATCACCTGCGATCTTTATATCAGGCTGACGGAGACCAATGAACTTTGGGGACGGCTGGTAATGTCGCCGCAGATGCTGGCCAGAGTCTACGGTCAAGCTTACGCGTGCCCGATTACCAGGACCCGAGAGAGCCAAATCGTAATTGCCAAGACGCTGCAAGGGCTGCACGAGGACGGATCGAATCATTACGAGTCGTTCCTTTTCCGAGGTTTCACGGAGCGCACATCGGCCAATCAGGGCAATTTCTACTTCGAAACGCATACCAAACGGCCTTTCTATTTGTCTGGAAAAGCGGATGACGTTTCCGAGGGAGTCGTCCACGACGTGGTGGTGCCATTCGCCCGCGAAGGCCAGTGGTTCCTGAACGAGAATATTCACGTCGACGGCGGGAGCGCGATCGAGTACGTCCGGGGCCTATTCCAGGGCTGGGCCTATATCAACTTCGCACGCATCCAAAAGAGCGGAGGCGAGTTCTTCTTCCCCGGCAACTCCGTTCTGTCCACGCTTCATCATCCCGTGGTGGGCGCCAAGACCAATGCCTTCCTGACCGGTGGCTTCAAAGGAAAGGTTCTGGACTGGAACAACGATGGAGTTCTGGATCTCAACTACCTGCAATCCCCTTCTACGGCAGAGGGCGAGGTGGATTCCAACTTTGATGGAATAGCGGACGTACCCGGTATGTCGGTCTGCAACCGTCCTTTCCGTCAGTAAGTGTATGACGCAACGTTTAGCGGTTATACAGCAGGTTATTGTTCCCAGCGAAGTGGGTAACTGTTGGAAGTACATCAGTGACCCGCGTCTTGTTTCCGAGTGGTTCGCCGACACTGACCAAATAAGGTTGCAGGAGCCGGTACAGTTCGCTTTCGGAGACGGAGACTACTTCGCTGGGACGATATTGGAATTGGAAGAGCCCACTTTCATCCGATTAGTATGGAAATTCATGAGCGTGGGAGCAGCGAGCGACATTTCCTTGTTCCTGTGTCCTGTCGAAGACAAGACCGAAGTCACAGTGCTGGACCGTGGAGAATACACGGCACGGGCAGTAAAGGAATTGCGCGAGGGTTGGCGCGACTTTCTCTCGCGGCTTGAGCAGAGGATAAGAACCGGCGAGAACAGTCGCTACCGATGGAGCCCGGATATCTGCACCGGGGCCTTGGTGCAGTGCGACAAGCTCTCAATAGTTCGCACCTTGCGAGATGTTTCCTGGTGGCGGGATGCGTTTCCGCACTCTAATCCCATGCTCCTGCCCGGCCGTGGTGATGAGTCAGTTCAGGCCGTCTTCCAAGAGGCTGGGTGGTCTGGGCGGCAAACAGAAGCTACAGTCAAGATCGTGGCCAGGCATGACGGACTGGGCATCTCGGTGATACACAGCGGCTGGGCAGATCTGCCTCTGGATATCCAGCTTGACGCGCGACGACGGTTGGCAGCTCTTTGGCAGCACGCACTCCTCACACTGGAGCGTCGATTTGGTGTCAATAGCAAATACCCTGCAACGAGCAGCGAGGACTCCATTAGCGGTTCTGGAGTGCCGGCCGTTTCGACGACTGTGGGCTGCTAACCTGATATCCAGCGCCGGCTCGCAGATGAGCCGGATTGCCCTTATCTTGTTTCTTTCAGACCACGGCGGTGGGATTCTGCCCATCGGCGTTCTCTTGTTGTGCGAAACACTGCCTGGAACAGTCGCGGGGTTGATGTCAGGGTCTGTAGTGGACAGATATAGCAAGCGCGATCTTATGGTTTGGTCGGACTTGATTCGTTGCATCGTGCTGGTGGGTGCGATACTGATTCCGACGGCAACTGCGATCTACGTGGTGGCGGCGATCGGTTCGTTCGCGCTCGCTTTCTTCGCGCCTGCCAGATCCGCCTGCATTCCCTTGCTGATACCGCGCGATAACCTGAATCAAGCGAATTCGATGGATCAGGGAGCTGCGAATGTGCTCATGATATTGGCTCCGGTTATGGGCGCCGAATTGTACCTGAGCACCGGCATCCGCGTTACGCTGTCGATCGACGCTCTCTCTTACATCTTGAGCGCACTTCTGGTTATGCCATTGGACCCCTGCAGGCCGGTCTCACGGCTGGTTGGTTCCACATCGATTGTCAACGAATGCAAGGAGGGATGGCGGTATCTGAGTCGAAACCCGTTGGTCCTCTATTTACTGGGGTTGTGCTTCATGAGCCTCCTATGTGCCGGCCTATGGATACCGCTTGCGCCTTCATTTATTCACTCGTTTCTCAAAAGCCCTGCGCGTTTGCTGGGAATACAACTTAGCTTGTTTGGGCTCGGTGGAATTTGCGGTTCCATATGCG